>NZ_JAXCIS010000232.1:0-35271 GCF_034044025.1 Pseudomonas sp. SED1 | reverse complement strand
CCTGCGACAGTCTCAGGGTTTTGCCATTACGGCGATGAACAACGGTGTCTCAAGAAACCGCTGCAACCAAGCTTGCAATCGCGGATACGGCGCCCGTCCAAACCACTCCCGATCCACATGCGCAAACTGCCGCACAAACGGCGCCAGTGCCACATCCGCCAGGCTCAAGTGCCCGGCCAGCAAATACTCCCGCTGCGCCAGTAACCCCTCCAGCTTCGACAAAAACACCTCACCCTCGGCCCGATAGTGCTCCATCGGCTGCTCCGGATAGCGCTCGGCATACTTGTATCGATTCAATTGATGTTTGAAGCCCTGATCATTCTCTTCAATCAGCGCCTGCGTCGCCTCATCATCCCCAAGCAACCAACCCTCAGGATCGTTCTGCGCCAGTGCCCAGCGCATGATCGCCAGGCTCTCATCGATCACCCGGCCATCCACGCTCAGCACCGGCACCGTGCCTTTGGGTGACAGCGCCAGCATTTCAGCCGGCTTGGCCTTGAGGCTGACCTCGATGATCTGCAACGCTACTCCCGAATACCGCAGGGCCATCCGCGCCCGCATCGCATACGGGCAACGGCGGAACGAATACAACACCACTTCGCTCACTTGACCTCCAGGGTGCTCAAGCCATTGCCCTGGCGCTTGACCTGAATCTGCACCGGAATCCGCTCGTGCATTTCCTGCACATGGGAAATCACCGCCACCTTGCGGCCCTGGGCCTGCAAGCCGTCGAGGGCGTCCATCGCCAGTTGCAGCGACTCGGGGTCCAGACTGCCAAAGCCTTCGTCGATAAACAGCGACTCAATCTTCAACGTGCTCGACGCCATCGACGCCAGGCCCAAGGCCAGGGCCAGGGAGACGAGGAATGTCTCGCCACCCGACAGCGAATGCACCGAGCGCAGTTCGTCGCCCATCTCCGTGTCGAGCACCAGCAGGCCGAGCATGCTGCCGCCGCGTTTGAGGCGGTAGCGGCGCACCAGTTGGCGCAACTGCACGTTGGCGTGGTGCACCAGCAGGTCGAGGTTGTAGGCCTGGGCGATCTTGCGGAACGTATCGCCGGTGGCTGAACCAATCAGCGCATTCAGGCGTGCCCAGCGTTGCCATTCTTCGTAGGCCTTGGCGATCTCGGCCGCCAAGGCCTGATTAGCGTCCTGACGGCGCTGGTCATCGGCCTGTTGGGCGCGCAGTTCGGCGCAATGTTTTTCGCCAATGGCCAGCGCGGCGTTGAGTTCGGCCAGGGCGCTGTCCAGGTGCTCGGCCTCAAGGTTGCCGTTGTGCAGTGCCTGGTGATCCTTGAGCCGCTGTTCGCGCTCTTGCAGCAATACCTTGGCCTGTTCGATGGCTTTTTCGCTGTGTTGCAGTTGCTGGCGTAGCTCGGCCACCTGCGGTTCATCGAAGGCCACCAAACGCGCCAGGCCTTCGTCATCGAGTTCCGGGAGCAACGCACGCCAGTCACTCAGGCGCGTGGTGAGTGCCTGGTGCTCGGTGTCCAGAGACTGTTGGCGTTCTTGCAGCGACTTGAGGTCGGCGGTCAGCTGGATCAGCTGGTTGCGGGTGTCCTGCAACTGTTGGTTGGCCTCGGTCTCATGCTGCCGCGCCTGGTCGACGGCCAGGTCCAGTTGCTGTTGCCAGTGTTCGGCGCTGGGGTATTCGCCCAGCAGGCCGGCGAGTTTTTCCTTGGCGGCGTGTTGCAGGGCGCTTTGTTCGGCGAGCTGTTTTTGCAAGGTCTCCAACTGTTGCTGACGATGCTGCTGGCGGTCCTGTTCTTTCTCGATGGCTTGCTGGCGCTGTAGCTGCTCGGCCAATTCTTCCTTTTGGTTATCCAACTGCTCCAGGCGCTGGCTGACCTGTTGGTCTAGCAGCATGAAGGTTGCCGCTGGCTCGCTGCGCAGGCCGTCGAGGGTCTCGGCCGGTAACAGGCTGGCGAAGGCGTTGAGCTCTTCGTCCAGGCGTTCGCGGTCGTTGGACAGTTCCCGTTGCTGGTCGATCAGTAACTGGCGCGCCTGTTGGCTGGCGTCCTGGGCGGCTTGCAGTTGTTGCTGCATGCGCCCGGCATTCTGTTGCAGGTTGAGCAGGGCACCTTGGCGTTGTTCATCCTGGGCGAGGCTCTGGCTGAGCTGGCTCAGTTGTTGGGCAAGCCAGGCATCACGCTTGGCCGCGTCCTGGTTGAACAACGAGGCTGACAACGGATGGGCTTCAAGAGCGGGCAGCAAAGCCTGCAACTGGCTGGCGAGTTGCTCCTGCTGTTGCAGGAACTCCTTTTGCTGGGCGATCAGGCCGCCCACTTCGCCGCGCAACTCAGTGAGTTTTTCCTTGAGTAGGTCGACGGCTTGCTGCGCGTTGGCTTCTTCGCTTTCGTCGTGGCGGGTCAGGCTTTGCAGCATCGCTTCGGGCTGGTGATACGGGTGCTCGACACTGCCGCAGACCGGGCATGGTTGGTCATCCTGAAGCTGGCCGCGCAATTCCTCGACACTGGCACTGCGGGCCAGGCGCTGGCGCTCCAGCAGTTGCTTGGTGACGGTCAGGGTCTGCTCGGCGACGGTCAGCTCGGCCTTGGCTTGCAGGCCGTTCTGGTTCAACAGTTCACGTTGTTGCTGGGCGACGGTCTGCTTCTGCGTCAGGGCCTGGCTTTGACTGTCCAGTTGCTGATGGCTGTCCCACAGCCGCGCCAAATCTTCAAACGCTCGATGTTGCTTGCGGTTGTCCTGAAGCAGGCTGCCCAGCAGCTGGATCTGTTCGGCCACCGCATGGGGTTCGGCGCCGGCTTCGTGGTACAGCAGGTCCAGCGCTTCGCGTTGCGCGGTCCACTTTTCGCCGAGGCGGGTGGCGCGTTCTTCCAGTTGCGGCAGTTCGGCCTGGCCTTTATTGAGGCGATTGCCGATCAGCATCAGCTGTTGCAAGCGGTCGCGGTAGGCGCTCCATGCATCGCTCAAGGGGGCGAGCGCGGCACTGCGTTCAAGCTCTGCGGCCAGCCGGTGCAGGCGCTCGGCGACGAGTTTTTGCTTGTCGAGCAAGCCGGTCAACGCAGCCTGGCCTTCTACACAGGCGGCTTCGCCCAGCTGTTTTTCTTCGCTGCGCTTGGCCAGCTCACGGGTCAAGTGGGCGAGGGTGGTTTGTTCCTCGAAAGCCTGACGTAGCAGGGGGACCGCATCGGATTGTTGTTTCAGGGCCTGGGCGAGAGCGGCTTGCACGTCGGCCTGCTGCTGTTGCAGTTGGGTCTGGCGGGTGTGCAGCGCGGCTTGTTGCTCAAGGTGCTGCTGGATCTGCGCGGCGAGGGGCTGCAACTGCGTGGTCAGTTCAGCCTGGCGGGCGAAGTGATGACGTTGCGGCGCCAGTTGTTCCAGGCGGCTGAGGTCCAGGCGTTGCGGACCCTGGCTTTCCCAGTGTTGCTGGGCCTGGTGCAGTTGCTCGACCGCGCCTTGTTGGCGCTCCTGCCATTCCCGCAGTTCCTTGAGCCAGGTGTGCTGCAGCTCAAGCTGCTTGAGTTGCGCTTGCTGGGTCTTGAGTTGCGACTGCGCGGCAGCCAGCTGTGCGTCCAGCTCGGCGCGGGCCTCAGGGGCCAGCGGGGTGACGCCGGTGGCCTGGTCTTGCAGGTGTTTGTGGGCGTCCCGGGCGTCCTTGGCCTTATCGAAGGCGCGGCGGCCGAGTTGGGTGTAGAGCGCGGTGTCGGTGAGCTTTTCCAGCAGTTCGCTGCGCTCGTTGTCGTTGGCCTTGAGGAACGCACTGAACTCACTTTGCGCCAGCAACACGGCGCGGGTGAACTGCTCGAAGTTCAAGCCCAGGGCCAGCTCCAGCTGGGTCTTGTATTCGGTTTTCTGGCTGGCCAGCAGTTGCTCGCTGTCGAGGTCGATCAGGCTTTGGCGGCTGGCTTGCAGCTTGCCGCTGGCCTTGTCCCGGGCGCGGTTGGCTTCCCACCTGGCGCGGTAGCGACGACCACTGACCCCGACAAAGTCCACTTCGGCATAACCGCCGCCCGTGCCCCGACGTATCAGGGTGCGCGGGTCGCCGATGGAAATGTCGGTATCGGCATCCGGCATCTTCGCCTGGCCGGTATCGCCCAGGCGCGGCACGGCGCCAAACAGCGCCAGGCACAACGCATCAAGCAAGGTACTTTTACCGGCACCCGTGGGCCCGGTAATCGCGAACAACCCGGCACTGGCCAGGGGCTCGGCGGTAAAGTCGATTTCAAACGGTCCCGCCAGGGAGGCGAGGTTTTTCAGGCGAATGGCAAGGATCTTCATGGCTGTTCGCCCTCCTGTTGTACTTCCTGGAGCAGCACGGCGAAGTCCTTGAGGGTCTGTTCGTCCACTTCACTGCCGTAGCTTTCCTGCCAGGCGCGGCTGAACAATTCCTGGGGCGTGAGCTGGTCGAGCTCGATCAGGCGGTCTTCCTGGCTGTCTTCGCGGCCGCCCGCGCCTGCGTATTCAGCGGCGATGCGCACCAGGCGCACGGCCTTGCCTTGCAGGGCGTTTTCCACTTGCTGGCGCAGGTCGGGTTGCGGCTCGTCGAGGCGCACCCGCACTTCCAGCCAGGGTTGGCGCTGGGTTTCGGCCAGCAGGTCGATGTCGGGCAGGTCAGCCAGTTGCTTGAGGATGTCGGCCAAGGGCGCGGCTTCCAGGCGTTGTAGGTTGACCGAGCGCGGGATCAGGCGGGATTCGACGCTGACCAGGGTTTCGCCGTCCAGTTGCACGTCAAGGATCTGGTGCTGGTAGCCGATTTCCGAAAACGACAGTGGAATCGGCGAGCCACAGTAGCGAATACGCTCCTCGCCATTCACCCGCTGGGGTTTGTGCAAATGGCCGAGGGCCACGTAGCTGACGCTGGCATCAAACAGGCTGGCGGGCAGCGCTTCGGCATTGCCGATGATCAGGCTGCGCTCGGAATCTTCCGATACCGAACCGCCAGCCATGTGCGCATGGCTGATGGCAACCAGCGCTTGGCCCGGTTGGCGTTTGGCGTTGGCAGCGGCGATGAGCCATTCATGAACCTGGCCGATGCCCCGCAGGTAATCGTCCCCCAACTGCGCGCCGGTCACTTCGGCCGGGCGCAGGAAGGGCAGGGCCAGGCACCAGCCGGCGATTTCACCGTCGGCACCGGGCAATGGAATCAGCAGGCGTTCGACATCCAGTTGCCCGTCATCCAGCCACAGCACCCGCCCCAGGGCGTGGGTGCGCAGGCGGCGCATCAACGGTGCCGGCAGTTCGATACGCGAGCCGGAGTCGTGGTTGCCGGCGATCATCACGATGGTCAGCGCAGGGTTTTGCTCGTGGGCGCTGATGATGAAGTCATACAGCCGCTCCTGGGCCTTGAGCGGCGGGTTGACCGTATCGAAAATATCGCCGGCGATCAGCAGCACATCCGGGCGGTGCAGGCCCAACTGGCCCAGCAGCCAGTCGAGGAAGCAGGCGTGTTCGAAGTCGCGTTCCTGGCCATGCAGGTTTTGCCCAAGGTGCCAGTCGGAGGTGTGAAACAGACGCAAGGCGATCTCCGTAAAAAAAGAGGGTGACCGCTCAAGACAGGGTGGCGGTACGCAGAGCCGCCAATTCTACTTTGCAAATGAACCTATTGCGCGTACGCCCTGCTTTTTGTGGCGAGGGAGCTTGCTCCCGCTGGGCTGCGAAGCAGCCCCAAAACAGGCAAATGCGCTTCTTCCTGGAAAACCGCATCAGCCGGATAAGGGCCGCTTCGCGCCCCAGTGGGAGCAAGCTCCCTCGCCACAGAAAGCTGTCTCACCCTCATTGAGGTGTCTGGCGAAGTTAAACGTCGCGCATCAATAGTCCGAATCTCAGGTCCATCTCCGCCGGGATCGGCAAATACACCGTATGGCCGTCGCCCGGCGCCACCTCGATAGCTTCGCCCTTGGCGTTGTGCAGCGTGCTCAGGTCAAAGTGGAAATTCCCCGCCGGGGTCATCAGTTCCAGGTGATTGCCCACGGCAAACCGGTTCTTCACCTTGACCTCGGCCAGCTCGCCGCGCCGTTCACCGGTGAGCTCGCCGACGAACTGCTGGCGTTCAGACACCGAGCTGCCGTTCTGATAGTTCTGATATTCATCGTGCACGTGCCGGCGCAGGAAACCTTCGGTGTAGCCGCGCTGGGCCAGGGATTCGAGGTTGGTCATCAAGCCGCGGTCAAAGTCGCGCCCGGCCACTGCGTCGTCGATGGCCTGGCGATACACCTGGGTGGTGCGGGCGCAGTAGAAGTGGGATTTGGTGCGGCCTTCGATCTTCAGCGAATGCACGCCCATGCGCGTCAGCCGCTCGACGTGCTGCACCGCCCGCAGGTCCTTGGCGTTCATGATGTAGGTGCCGTGCTCGTCTTCGAAGGCGGGCATCTGCTCGTCGGGGCGGTTGGCCTCCTGCAACAGGAACACCTGGTCGGTGGGCGCGCCGAGGCCCAGGGTCGGCTCGGGTGCGTACTGCTGCACGATGTCGCCGACGGCGTTTTCCACCGCCGGTGTCGCCTGGTATTTCCAGCGGCAGGCGTTGGTGCAGGTACCTTGGTTGGCATCGCGTTTGTTCATGTAGCCCGACAGCAGGCAGCGCCCGGAATAGGCCATGCACAGCGCGCCGTGCACAAACACTTCCAGCTCCATGGCGGGGACGTGCTGGCGGATTTCCTCGATTTCTTCCAGCGACAGCTCCCGGGACAGGATGATCCGGCAGATGCCTTGCGCCTGCCAGAACTCGACGCTGGCCCAGTTCACCGTATTGGCCTGTACCGACAGGTGGATCGGCATGTGCGGGAAGTGCCGGCGCACCAGCATGATCAGGCCAGGGTCGGACATGATCAGCGCATCCGGGCCCATGGCGATCACCGGGGCGAGGTCCTTTAGGAAGGTTTTCAGCTTGGCATTGTGGGGCGCGATATTGACCACCACGTAGAAGCGCTTGCCCAGGGCCTGGGCTTCCTGAATCCCGAGGGCGAGGTTGGCGTGGTCGAACTCGTTATTGCGCACCCGCAGGCTGTAGCGCGGTTGCCCGGCGTAGACGGCATCGGCGCCGTAGGCAAAGGCATAACGCATGTTTTTCAGGGTGCCGGCGGGGGCGAGCAGTTCGGGGGCGATAACGGGGGGCATGGGTTAGGGTCGCAAAAGGGCGGCAGGGTAGCGGTGCCCGTCGCGACGTTTATTGATCCAGATCTAAGAAGTAGGGCACTCGCAGGATTTGCAGCGGACTAAGCATCAAGGTGCACACGAGTGTCCTGCGTTTTTTGAGATGGATCGGCCATGAATCAAACCAACTTGCAATTCAAAACCCTGCTGTTACTGCTCGCCTTGGTGACCATCGCGTTTATCTGGATCCTGCTGCCGTTTTACGGTGCGGTGTTCTGGGCGGTGATCCTGGGGATCATCTTTGCGCCGATGCAACGGCGCTTCCAGCAACGATTTGGCTGGAACCGCAACTTCACCTCACTGGCAACCCTGATGGTGTGCCTGGTGATTGCGATTCTGCCGGTGATTATCACCAGTGCCTTGCTGGTGCAGGAGGGCGCGACGCTTTACAAGAACGTCGAGAGCGGCAAGCTCGACGTTGCCGGGTATATCGAGCAGTTCAAGAACTTCCTGCCGCCGTATTTCCAGCACCTGCTGGACCGCTTCGGCATGGGCAACCTGGAAGGCCTGCGGGAAAAAATCGTCAAGAGTGCGATGCAGGGCAGCCAGTTTTTTGCGACCCAGGCGTTCAGCTTTGGCCAGGGCACGTTTGATTTCCTGGTGAGCTTTTTCATCATGCTGTACTTGCTGTTCTTCCTGCTGCGCGACGGTCCCGAGCTGGTGCGCAAGGTGCGCACCGCCGTGCCGCTGGCCGAACCGCAGAAGCGTCGCCTGCAATTGAAGTTCAACCGGGTGGTGCGGGCCACGGTGAAAGGCAACGTGCTGGTGGCGGTCACGCAAGGCGCATTGGGTGGTTTGATCTTCTGGTTCCTGGACATTCCCAGCGCGTTGCTCTGGGCGGTGTTGATGGCGTTTCTGTCGCTGCTGCCGGCGGTGGGCGCGGGGATTGTTTGGGCGCCGGTGGCGGCGTATTTCCTGTTGAGCGGGGCGATCTGGCAGGGCGTGGTGCTGGGGCTGTTCGGGGTGTTTGTGATCGGGCTGGTGGACAATGTGCTTAGGCCCATCCTGGTGGGCAAGGACACCCGTATGCCGGATTACCTGATCCTCATCTCAACCTTGGGCGGCCTGTCGATCTTTGGCCTGAACGGGTTTGTCATCGGCCCGTTGATTGCTGCGTTGTTCATGTCCAGCTGGGCATTGTTTGTTGAAACCAAGCCACGGGTGCAACTGCCTTAGGCATGAAAACAATCCGCCATCCTGACCGACAGGGCTTGGGCGGCTGGCAACGAGGTGAGGGGGCCGCTGATGGGTTCGCCATCGCGTACCAGGTACCAGCACGCGAGCAAACCCAGCTCCCGAAGGGGGGCGGGAACGGCACTGCCGATGACGGACATGATTTGAATAGTGGGCATGACGACCTCCAATAAGCGATGGAGGTGAGATTACGGGGCGCAAGCCTTAAGGGAAAATTAACCCGCTCGATAGTCGACATCACTGTTATCGAGCGATCAGTCAGTCGACAACCTTGTCGAGCATGTGCACCACTTCTTGTTCACTGAGCAGGCCCTTGCGCACCAGGTTTTCCGCCAGCAGGGACAGGAACTTGGCGTTGCGATGGCCTTCCAGGGCCTTGAGTTCGGTCAGTACGCTATAGACCTTGCTGGACGTGCAGAGGCCGGCGGTGCGATGCGGGTTTTGCGTGGGCATGGTCAGTCGTCCTTGTTGTTCTTGGCTGGACAATGTTGATAGTGGAAGCCTTTTGAGACACAAACATGACAGCGCAGGCCCCGTTCGGGCAAGCGCCTATTTGGATCAATGATGTGGGATTTGGCCACAGCCATTGTCCTTATAACGACCTTGGCGAGATTTATTCAGACCAACAGGCCAAAAAAAGGCCCCGCTTTTAGGGCGGAGCCTGTTCGATTGTGTCAGTTCATGCTTACCAGCCGCGACCGTAATAGCCGTGTGGAGGGCCGTAGTAGCCACGCGGTGGGCCGTAATAGACCGGTGCCGGGCGGTAATAAACCCGTTGCTGCACATACACCGGCGGTGGCGGTGCGTAGTAGACCGGCGGCGGAGCGGCATACACCGGCTGCGGCTGGACATACACCGGCTGTTGCACATACACCGGTTGCTGCTGGCTGGCGACAATCGAGCCGCCTACCACTGCACCGACTACAGCTCCCAGTGCAAGCGGGGCACCCCAACCACCACCGTGGGCGGAGGCCTGTCCTGCTATAGCGAGTGCACCGATAAGCAAGGCGATCTTGGGGAGTTTACGAATCATGGTCATTCCTCGGTTAGCCCCTGCGCTTGTGGTCTGCAATCAATAGACTCAAGGATTGTCGCGGGGATACTTTTAAGACAGCGTATTTCTGAAAAACAGCACAGCCGATAGGTAAAGGTTGTGTAAGGTCTGTATCGGCTGGCTTACACAAGCGGCCGGGCACAGTGCGTATGATTAACCACGACCCGCCGGCGCGGGTATTCCGTCTATCCGAAATCGCCTCTGGAATGGCTTCAAGGAGTTACCGATGCAGATGAACCCCAACAAGGACACCCAACTGTGCATGTCACTGTCGGCGCGCCCCGGGAACTTTGGCCTGCGCTTTCATAACCACCTGTACGAACAGTTGGGGCTGAATTTCTACTACAAGGCGTTCAGCAGCCAGGACTTGCCGGGCGCCGTTGGCGGCATTCGTGCGTTGGGCATTCGTGGGTGTGGCGTGTCGATGCCCTTCAAGGAGGCCTGCATTGCTTTGGTGGATGAGCTGGATGCCTCGGCGCGGGCCATCGCGTCGATCAACA
Source organism: Pseudomonas sp. SED1 (assembly GCF_034044025.1). Lineage (NCBI taxonomy): Bacteria > Pseudomonadati > Pseudomonadota > Gammaproteobacteria > Pseudomonadales > Pseudomonadaceae > Pseudomonas > Pseudomonas sp. SED1. Next base: position 25,411 of record NZ_JAXCIS010000232.1, on the reverse strand, counting down.
CCATCGTCAACACCAACGGCCATCTGAAGGCTTACAACACCGACTACATCGCCATCGAGCAATTGCTGAAGAAGCATGAAGTGCCCAAGGACTCGACGTTTGCCTTGCGCGGCAGTGGCGGCATGGCCAAGGCAGTGGCCAGTGCATTGCGCGATGGTGGCTACGCCAATGGCGTGATCGTGGCGCGTAATGAAGTGGCGGGCCCGGCGCTGGCCCAGAGCCTGGGTTATGAATGGCAGGCGGAGTTGGGGGCTTTACGTCCGCAGATGCTGATCAACGTCACGCCGGTCGGGATGACGGGCGGTGCGGAAGCGGACGAGTTGGCATTTGAGGCCGACGCGATTGATGCGGCAGAAACCGTGTTTGATGTGGTGGCGATTCCCTCGGAAACGCCGCTGATCCTGCGGGGCCGCGCTCAGGGCAAACGCGTGATCACCGGTTTGGAAGTGATCGCCATCCAGGCCTTGGAGCAGTTTGTGCTGTACACCGGCGTGCGGCCGACGGATGAACAGTTTCAGGCGGCGGTGGCGTTTGCCCGGAGCTGAGGTTGAGGGCCCTTCTGCAATGGCGCGGGCTTTTGTGGTGAGGTTTTTTTTGTGGCGAGGGGGCTTGTCCCCCGTTGGGCTGCGAAGCAGCCCCAATAGCTCTCCGCATTCTGGCAGTTAGAACTCGGTCGCAGGTTTGGGGGCTGCTGCGTAGCCCAACGGGGGACAAGCCCCCTCGCCACAGAGGTCTCCGGTGCTGGCTACTCTAGCCGTGAAAGGCGCTCTTCCAGCGCCGCAATCCGCGCCTCAAGCTCTTCGATACGCTCCAGGGAAACCCCGCTTCCCGCACCACGCTCCACCGGATTACCACGCGCCGACAGGATCGCTTCAATATCCGCCGGGTCGCCCAAGGCATGCATATACCGGTCTTCCCGCTGTCCCGACTGACGCGGCACCAACAACGCCAACCCTCGGGCAATCAGGCGTTCCAGTTGGTGCACAACCTGCTCGGTATCTTCAAATTCGTGCATGCGTCCGCTGCGGGTCAGCAATTCGTTGACCGTCTGCGGTCCCCGCAGGAACAGCAACCCACTGAGAATCACCTGGGCCGGCACCAGCTCCAGCGCCTTGTCCACCCGATGCTCCCAGCGATCGGCGCGGCTGCCCATCACCAGCCGGGTAAACCCGCGACCTTCCAGGGCCCGCAGGCTCTGGCCGACCTGGCCCTGGCTGAGGTTCATCACCGGTTCGCGGCTGGTTTTCTGGTTGCAGGCGATCACCAGCGCGTTGAGGGTCAACGGGTAGGTTTCAGGGCTGGTGGCCTGTTTTTCGATCAGGCAACCCAGAATGCGGATTTCCGTGCTGTTCAGGCGCGGCTCTTCGGAAGTGGTGTCGTGCTCGGTGGTCATCGCGCTTTCCCTAATGCAGTGAGCCCACTAGCCTAATCCTGAAAAAATAAAAGACAAGCGGCGCAGGCGGCCAGCATGTCTATAATCGCGGCTGTTTCAAACCCTGCCACAACTGTCGAGACTGTCATGACTATTTCCCTGTACGCCGCTTCCCTCCCGGTCTTCAAGCAAATGCTCAACGCCCTGAGCGATGTGCTGAACAAGGCCGAAGCCCACGCCACCGCCAAGAACATCGACCCGAACGCCTTCCTGCAAGCGCGCCTGTACCCGGATATGTTCCCGCTGGTGCGTCAGGTGCAGATCGCCGTCGACTTCGCCAAAGGCGTTTCTGCCCGCCTGGCCGAGATCGAAGTACCGAAATATGACGATACAGAAGTGACCTTCGCCGACCTGCAAGCGCTGATCGCCAAGGTCCTGGCGTTTATCGACACCATCACCCCGGCCCAGGTCGACGGTAAAGAAGGCATCGAAATCATCACCCGCCCTGGCACGCCGAAAGAGAAGCGCTTCAGCGGCCAGTCGTACCTGCTGAGCTACGGCCTGCCGCAGTTCTTCTTCCACGTCACCACGGCTTACGCCTTGTTGCGTCACAACGGTGTGGAAGTGGGCAAGCGCGACTACATGGGCGCGTTCTAAGCCTTAAGGCATAAAAAAAGCCCGGGGCGGTTCATTCACGAACCGCCCCGGGCTTTTTTGTGCGCGCAAGGTTTACGCGGTCTGTTCTTCTTTGCCCAGGCACGCGGCAGCGGTGAACAGCACGTCGGTGGACGAGTTCAGCGCGGTTTCCGCCGAGTCCTGCAACACGCCGATGATGAAGCCCACGGCCACCACCTGCATGGCGATTTCGCTGGGAATGCCAAACAGGCTGCACGCCAGCGGAATCAACAGCAGTGAACCCCCGGCAACCCCCGATGCGCCGCAGGCGCACACTGCAGCGACCACGCTGAGCAACACGGCGGTGGGGATGTCCACGGCAATGCCCAGGGTGTGCACGGCGGCCAGGGTCAGTACGGTGATGGTGATGGCCGCGCCGGCCATATTGATGGTGGCACCCAGCGGAATCGACACCGAGTAGGTGTCTTCATGCAGGCCCAGGCGTTTGCTCAACGCCAGGTTGACCGGAATGTTGGCCGCCGAACTGCGGGTGAAAAACGCGGTGATACCACTTTCCCGCAGGCACATCAGCACTAGCGGGTACGGGTTGCGGCGCAGCTTCCAGAACACGATGGCCGGATTGATCACCAGCGCGACGAACAGCATGCAGCCGATCAACACCAGCAACAGGTGCGCGTAACCCAGCAGGGCACCGAAGCCGGATGTAGCGAGGGTCGAGGCCACCAGGCCGAAGATCCCCAGAGGCGCGAAGCGGATCACCATGCGCACGATCAGCGTGACGCCATTGGACAGGTCGCCCAGCACGGTGCGGGTGGTGTCGCTGGCATGGCGGATCGCTATGCCCATGCCGATGGCCCAGGCGAGGATGCCGATGAAGTTGGCATTCATCAGCGCGCTGATCGGGTTGTCCACCACGCTGAGCAACAGGCTTTGCAGCACTTCGCCAATGCCGCCGGGGGCGCTGACAGTCAGGTCGTGGGTGGCCAGTACCAGCGAGGAGGGGAACAGCGTGCTGGCGATCACCGCAACCACGGCAGCAGCAAAGGTGCCCAGCAGGTACAGGAACAGGATTGGGCGGATATGGGTTTCCTGGCCGTGCTTATGGTTGGCGATCGAGGCCATCACCAGCACAAACACCAGGATTGGCGCGACGGCCTTGAGCGCCGAAACAAAGACCTTGCCGATAAACCCAGTGGCTTGCGCCACGTCGGGTAACAACAGGGCCAGCAGGATACCGGCGACCAGGCCGATGACAATTTGGGTGACCAGGCTGATAGACATCAGTCGCTGAAAGAGAGAAGGGGCAGCAGTCATAAAAAGGTTGTCTCTAGTTTTTTTAATAGATGCAGCTAAGGCAGCGTGAATCTGGCAGGGGCGAAGTCTAGCATCTGTAGGCAACGTCTTATTCGGGTGCGGCGTTCCGTCACCACGATGGGACACATTCTGTTAACATTGCCCATCCTCTTATTTCTTCTCTATCAGCGGGCCCTCCGGGCTGTCGTTGATGTCGCTGTTTTCTGGAGTTTTTGATGTTGTTTCCGATCCTGCTGTTGTCGGCAGCCGGTTTTACCGTGCTGACCACAGAATTCATCATCGTCGGCCTGTTGCCTTCCATCGCCCGGGACCTCGACGTGAGCGTGTCCCAGGCCGGGCTGCTGGTGACGTTGTTCGCCTTCACCGTGGCGGCATTTGGCCCGTTCCTGACCGCGTATTTCGCGCGGTTTGAGCGCAAGCGGCTGTTTATCACGATCCTGATCATGTTCGGCCTGGCCAACACCCTGGCGGCTATGGCCTCGAATATCTGGGTCATGTCCCTGGCCCGGTTGATCCCGGCGCTGGGGCTGCCGGTGTTCTGGGCCCTGGCCAGCGAGACGGCGGTGGACATCGTCGGGCCGGATTTCGCTGGCCGTGCGATTGAAAAAATCGGCTTCGGCATCGTGTGCGCCACGGTCTTCGGGATCCCGGTGGGCACGCTGATTTCCGATATGTTCGGCTGGCGCACCGCCTTTGGCATTCTCGCCGTGGTGGCGTTTGCCAAGGCCTTGCTGCTGTTTATCTACCTGCCGAAGACCCGCGCAAAGAACGACCAGGTCAGCTTGCGCTCGCAGTTCAAAATCTTGCGCAGCCCGCTGATGCAGGGCCATATCCTGCTGTCGATCCTGGTGTTCAGCGGCATGTTCACCGCCTACACCTACCTGGCGGACATCCTTGAGCGCCTGGCGGGTTTCGATGGAACGGTGGTGGGCTGGTGCCTGATGGGCTTTGGCGCGGTCGGCCTGATCGGCAACTCATTGGGCGGGCGCATGGTCGACCGGCATCCGCTGATCGCGTCGATGGTGTTTTGCGGCTTCATGATCGCCGGCATGGTGGCGCTGGTGCCTGCCATCCATTCCACCGTCGGGCTGGCGGCGGCGATGGCCGTATGGGGCGTGACTCAGGCGGCTTTGTTTTTGGTCAGCCATGTGCGGCTGATGAAGGCCGCGCCTCATGCGCCGGCCTTTGCCGCCTCGCTGAACATCGCCGGGGCCAACCTGGGGATTGGCCTGGGGGCGTTGGTGGGCGGTCACGTGATCGACACCCTCGGCCTTGGCAGCCTCGGCTTTGCTGCGGCCGGTTTTATCCTGCTGTCGATCCTGCTGGCGCTGTGGCTGATGACTGCCAAGACCCGCGCCGTCTGCGCCTGAGTCCTCAGGGCAGGGCCGTAAACAGCTCCCGTCTTGCACCTTCGGTAATCGCCACGATGCCGGGGTGCTTGACCTTGCGCTCTACCGAGATCGCATAAAACGACTCGGTCACCGCATCCGTCTGGCCGATCAGCACCACGCCATATTGGCGTTCCACCTCATCGGCAATCACGCTGGGCGCGATAAAAATCCCGCTGCCGGATTGGCCAAAGGCCTGCATCAACGCACTGTCGTCAAACTCCCCGACAATCCGTGGCTGGATCTGCTGCTCGGCAAACCAGCGCAGCAAGCGGCTGCGCACTACTGTCTCCGCACCCGGAATCAACAGCGGCGCACCCTGCAGACATTGTGGGAAATCGCCGAGATGCTGGTCAGCCAACGCCTGGGTCGCGAAAAAACTGATCCCGCATTCCCCCAGCTTCTGGCTGTAACCCTTGATGTCCAGGTGCGGGGGCATCGGGCTGTCGGAGATCACCAGGTCCAGGCGCTGGATCGCCAGGTCCGCCAGCAAGCGTTCGAGTTTGTCTTCACGACAGGTAATGCGGATCGGCTCGCTCAATTCCATGGTCGGCGCAATCAGCCGGTAGACGATGGACTTGGGCACCACATCCGCCACGCCGACCCGGAACAAAATCTGCTGCTCGTTGGGCTGGGTGCGCAGCATCGCCTCCAGCTCATTGCCCAGCTGGAACATCTGCTCGGCATAGGGCAGGGCCTGACGTCCGGCTTCGGTCAGTTCCAGCTGGCGTCCGAGCTTTTGAAACAATGCCACGCCAAACGTCTGCTCCAGCAGGCTGATCTGCCCGCTGATGGTTTGCGGCGTGAGGTTCAGTTGCTCGCAGGCGCGCACGATGCTGCCGGTCTTGGCGACGACCCAGAAGTAGTGCAGTTGTCGGTAATTGAGCATGGCGGCCAACAGTTCGTTAAAACCGAAGTATAAACGAAAAAAATACGAATTTTACTGAAGTGTTCATCTGCATAGAATGCGTCGCTATCGAGGGGCCACTACTTGGACCCAACGGTTCTAACGAGGAACGCATCATGAAACTCAATTCCCTGGGCGCAACGGCGTTACTTGGGCTTTCATTAGTCATGCTCAGTGGCTGCGACCAAGCGGAAAAAAGCGCGCAACAACTCCTGGGTAAAGCCTCCGAGTCAGCCAAGCAAGTGATTGACGACACTCATCAGGCCGCGGAGCAGGCGTTAAGTGACGCGACCAAAGGCTTGATTGCTCCGCCGGAACGCAAGCAGGACAAGCAGGACAACGAGGAACAGGAAGGCAACGCGCCTGAGTCCACCTCCCAAGAAACCTAATACCCGCACATCACACCAGGACTGACCTATGGAATACCTCTTACAACTGGCCGCCAGCCCGACCGCGTGGATCGCGCTGGCTACCCTGATCGTCATGGAGATCGTGCTGGGGATCGACAACCTGATCTTTATCTCGATCCTTACCAACAAGTTGCCGGTGCAACACCGGGCCAAGGCCCGCCGCATCGGCATCAGCATGGCATTGATCCTGCGTCTGGGCCTGTTGAGCACCATTGCCTTTATCGTGCAGTTGACCGAGCCGGTCATCGATATCCTGGGGCAGTCGTTCTCCTGGAAGGACATGATCCTGATCGCCGGTGGCCTGTTCCTGGTGTGGAAGGCGACCACCGAGATCCATCACAGCATGGACCCTGAGAAGGAGCATGTGGACAGCGGTGCACCGAGCGTAAGCCTGGGCTTCGCTTCGGCGATTGGCCAGATCCTGTTGCTGGACCTGGTGTTCTCCATCGACAGCATCATCACCGCCGTGGGCATGACCGAGCACTTGCCGATCATGATCATTGCCGTAGTGGTCTCGGTAATCGTGATGCTGGTGGCGGCCGAGCCGTTGGCCAAGTTCATCAACGAGAACCCGACTATTGTGATGTTGGCCTTGGGCTTCCTCATCATGATCGGCATGACGTTGATCGCCGAAGGCTTCGGCGCCCATGTGCCAAAAGGCTATGTGTACGCGGCCATGGCGTTCTCGGCGGCTATCGAGTGCCTGAACATGATGCGACGCAACCGGCATAAACGCCTCGCTGCCAAACAGTAAACGCTGACAAGAAAGGCCGGCTGCGCTCATCAGAGCCCAGCCGGCCTTTTGCTGTCTGATAGAATCCGTCCACTTGACGCCTTGAGGGATACCCATGAACGAGCCGATTCGCCTGACCCAATACAGCCACGGTGCTGGTTGCGGTTGCAAAATCTCACCTCAGGTACTGGAAGTGATCCTCGCCGGCAGTGGCGCGCAGAACCTCGACCCCAAGCTTTGGGTCGGCAACGCCTCCCGCGATGATGCCGCTGTATATGCCATCGACGACGAGCGCGGCGTGGTGTCTACCACCGATTTTTTCATGCCGATTGTCGATGATCCCTTCGACTTCGGCCGTATTGCTGCCACCAACGCCATCAGCGATATCTACGCCATGGGCGGCGATCCGTTGATGGCCATCGCGATTCTCGGCTGGCCGGTCAACGTGCTGGCCCCGGAAATTGCCCGGGAAGTGATTCGCGGCGGTCGCTCCGTGTGTGACGCTGCCGGGATTCCCCTGGCCGGTGGCCACTCCATCGACGCCCCCGAGCCGATCTTCGGCCTGGCCGTCACCGGGCTGGTGGAAAAGCGCCACATGAAGCGCAACGACACCGCCACCGCCGGTTGTCAGCTGTACCTGACCAAACCCTTGGGTATCGGCATCCTCACCACCGCCGAAAAGAAGGGCAAGTTGCGCGAGGCTGACATCGGCCTGGCCCGTGACTGGATGTGCACCCTCAACAAACCCGGCAGCCGGTTTGGCAAGCTGGCCGGTGTCACAGCCATGACCGACGTCACCGGTTTTGGGCTGTTGGGCCATCTGGTGGAAATGGCCGACGGCAGCCAGCTAACGGCCCGCATCGAATACGAAAAAGTCCCACGCCTGCCCGGGGTTGAGTACTACCTGGAGCAGGGCTGCGTGCCCGGCGGCACCTTGCGCAACTTCGACAGCTACGCCAGCAAGCTGGGGCGCCTGAACGAACTGCACAAACGCGTGCTGTGCGACCCGCAAACCAGCGGCGGCCTGCTGGTGGCGGTCACGCCCGAAGGCAATGCCGAATTCCTCGCCGTGGCGGCGGAACTGGGCCTTAACCTTCAGCCGATCGGCGAACTGGTTGAGCGACAGACCAACGCGGTAGAGGTGTTCTGATGCCAATCGACATCACCGATTACCGCGACATCTTTCTCAACGACCGGCCGATGATGGATACCCGCGCGCCGATCGAGTTCATCAAAGGCGCGTTTCCCGGGGTGATCAACTTGCCGTTGATGACCGACGATGAGCGCGAACGGGTGGGCACCTGTTACAAGCAGCAAGGCCAGCAGGCGGCCATTGTTCTCGGTCACGAACTGGTGTCCGGGGCGGTGAAGGCGCAACGTATCGAACACTGGGCGCGCTTCGCCCAGGCCAATCCTGATGGTTTGCTGTACTGCTTTCGCGGCGGAATGCGTTCGCAGATTGCCCAGCAATGGTTGAAAACCGAGGCGGGTATCGACTATCCGCGAGTGGGCGGTGGCTACAAAGCCATGCGAACCTTCCTGCTCGACACCGTTGAAAGCGCCACTGCGCAATGCGACTTCGTGTTGCTGGGCGGCATGACCGGCACCGGCAAGACCGAAGTGCTCGGCCAGTTGAACAATGCCCTGGACCTGGAAGGCCACGCCAACCATCGCGGTTCCAGCTTCGGCAAGCGCGCCACGGCGCAACCCTCCAACATCGACTTCGAAAACCGCCTGGCCGTGGACCTGCTGAAAAAGCGTGCCGCCGGTATCGAGCAGTTCGTGGTCGAGGATGAGAGCCGCATGATCGGCAGTTGCGCGCTGCCATTGCCCTTGCACAAGGGCATGCAGGGCTTCCCGATGGTCTGGCTCGAAGACAGCGTTGAAGGCCGCGTGGAGCGCATCCTGAAGGATTACGTGGTGGACCTTTGCGCCGAGTTTGTCGCGGTGTTTGGCGACACTGGCCAGGAACTGTTTGCCGAACGCCTGACCCAGAGCCTGGGCAATATCCACAAGCGCCTGGGCGGCGAGCGCTTTGCGCGGTTGCACGCGATCATGCAGGACGCGTTGGCGGAGCAAGCTCGCAGCGGTGCGGTGGAGTTGCACCGCGGCTGGATTGAAGGGTTGTTGCGTGAGTATTACGACCCGATGTACGCCTTTCAGCGGGAAAGCAAAGGTGCGCGCATCGAGTTTGCGGGAGAGCAAGCGGCGGTGGTGGAGTATTTCCGGGACAGGCTCGCTCGGCGTAAGTAATTGATGGAGTTGGCCGGCCCTTTCGCGAGCAAGCCCGCTCCCGCATTCGACCGCATTCCTACAGGATAAACGCGGTCAAATGTGGGAGCGGGCTTGCTCGCGAAGAGGCCCTCGAACTCACCCACTCACTACAGGATAAACGCCCCGATCAGGCCACACACCACACCCATCAGCATGGTCAAGCCGGCCACAGTCACCAGCACCCGCGCATCGAAGTCCTTGCGCAGCATCAGCAGCGACGGCAGGCTCACGCTCGGCAGGGTCATCAGCAACGCCACGGCCGGGCCGGTGCCCATGCCGAGGGTCATCATGGTTTGCACAATCGGAATTTCGGCGGCCGTCGGGATCACAAACAACGTGCCGACAATCGCCAGCGGCACCAGCCACACCAGGCTGTTGGCCATGGCGCCGTCAACGTGGGGAAACAGCCAGACCCGCGCCGCGCCGAGGATCAGCACTGCCAGGATGTACACCGGAATCGTGCTCCAGAACAGCTGCCACAGGGTGCGCAGCCAGCGGCTCAGGAACGGTTCGGTTTCGGTATGGCTGGCCTGGGCCACCGCGTCCAGCGCCGCTTCAGGCACCTGCTCCGGCCGCGCAATACGCTGCGCCACCAGCGACACACCCACCACCAGCACGATCCCGGCCACCAACCGCAGCGCGGTAAAGCCCCAGCCCAGCACAAAGCCCATGAACACCAGGGTTGCCGGGTTCAGCACCGGGTTGGCAATCCAGAACGCCAGCGCCGCGCCGACCGACACCTGTTGGCGGCGCATGCCGGCGGCCACTGGTGCGGCGCAGCAACTGCACATCATCCCCGGCAAGGCGAACAGCCCACCGCGCAGGGTGGAGCCCAGCCCGGCACGACCAAACAGGCGCAACAGCCAGTCCCGCGGGATCAGCACTTGCAGCAATGAGCCAAGAATGACCGCCAGCACGGCGGCTTTCCAGATCGCCAGGAAATACACCTGGGCATAGGCCAATGCGGCGGCCAGTGGCGCGCTTTGCTGGTCATTGAGAATCGACGCGCCGATGCTGTGGTTGTCTGCCGCAATAAACGCCTTGGCGTAGTAGGGCGACCACTTCACGTAGTAGAGGCCGATGCAGGCCACCAGCAGGAACAGCGCTGGTTTCCACCAGAAGGACCAGCCCCGGGCAGGCTGGGTGGAGGAGAGGTTGGACATGTGGATGATCCGCAGCTGAGTCAATAGCGCAGCATCATACGCTGTGGCACTCAGATATCGGCGCTAACCTGCGTTGCATCCGGGCAACTCTTCTCGCCGTTGTCCAGCCCTTGCTTGTAATTGCGGCTCAGCAGCGTGGCCTTGCCGTTGTGCCAGGTCAGCGTCAGCACGTACAAGGTGTCGAAATCACTGCCGGACCAATCGTCGGTAATCACATGTTTTTCGCCTACCGCTTCACTGGCCACCTTGTTGATCAACTCCGGCAGGTAGCCGTGGGACCAGGCGGTGTAGATCACGGCGTTGTGGTACTTGTCTTCCACCAGCTCATCGGCGAGGGCGCTGGTGTCATTGGCCGAGAACTTGATGTTCACCGGCAACCCGAGCTTGATGGCGCTGGGGCTGATGGTCATCAGCGGGCGGATGTAGCTGTATGAGTTGTCTTTCTCGCCTTCCTCGACATTGCGGGTTGGGTTGGCGGCAAACACAAAGTCAGCCTTGCCGAATTTTTCCGGCAGGACGCTGGCCAGGTTCATCGCGCGGTTCAAACCCTGGCAATTGAGCTGGCCGAGGCCGCCGGCGGGTTTTTCGGCGTGGCGCAGGAACACCAGGGTTTGCACGCCGTCGACCTGCTGGGCGCGGCTGATTCTGGATTCCAGGGTCAGGCCGACCGCGGTGCCTACCAGTAATACCGGCAGTAGGATGTAGGAGTAGCGTTTCAGGCGTTTCGCAAGGCACAGAGGCTTGATAGTCATTGAGGCTCGAGTCTTCGTGCAGCGGGTTAAGGCGGACAAGCCAGGTGTTCCGTGTCGTGAAAGTGGCTTCCTTGGGGGCGCACTTAAGAGTGCGCCCGGGCACTTTGGTTCGTTCCGGGTGGACAATGGGGCGGCATCCCTGCCGATTGCAGGAGATTAACCGGCGGATGTTGCGGATTTAAGTCGGGTGCACGCCGACCGTTCAGCCACTACTATCAGGGTTTTAACAGGGCTTTTGCGATGAACTCACTGACAGACTTTCCCATCACCGCCAAATGGCCGGCCCGGCATCCCGAGCGCCTGCAGCTCTATTCCTTGCCGACGCCCAACGGGGTGAAGGTGTCGATCATGCTGGAGGAGCTCGGGTTGCCTTACGAGGCGCATAAGGTCAGCTTCGAGACCCAGGACCAGCTGTCCGCCGAATTCATGTCGCTGAACCCCAACAACAAGATCCCGGCGATCATCGACCCCAATGGCCCCGGCGGCCAGGCGCTGGGCTTGTTCGAATCGGGCGCGATCCTGATCTACCTTGCCGAAAAGAGCGGCGAGTTGCTGCCCGAAGACCCGGCGATGCGTTATGAGACGATCCAGTGGCTGATGTTCCAGATGGCCGGTATCGGGCCGATGTTTGGCCAGGTTGGGTTCTTCAACAAATTCGCCGGCGCGGCCTACGAGGACAAACGTCCGCGTGACCGCTACGTCGCCGAGGCGCGCCGCTTGCTGGAGGTTCTGGAAAAGCGCCTGCTGGGCCGCACCTGGATCATGGGCGACGAGTACAGCATCGCTGACATCGCCACCTTTCCGTGGGTTCGCAACCTGATTGGCTTCTACGAGTCCGGCGACCTGGTAGGCATCACCGACTTCCCGAACGTGCTGCGGGCGCTGGACGGGTTCGTCGCCCGGCCTGCGGTGATCCGTGGCTTGAACATCCCGGCATAAGGACCTGCATGCCTTCCTTCGACTTCAAACAGCTCGACGTCTTCAGCAACGTGGCCTTAAAGGGCAACCCGCTGGCGGTGGTGCTGGGCGCCGACAGCCTGAGCGACCAGCAAATGGCGGATTTCGCCAACTGGACCAACCTCAGTGAGACCACGTTCTTGCTCAAGCCCCGTGATCCACGGGCGGACTACCGCGTAAGAATCTTCACCACCCTGCAGGAACTGCCGTTTGCCGGCCATCCGACCCTCGGCAGTTGCCATGCCTGGTTGCAGGCCGGCGGCCAACCTGCAGGCGAAGAGATCATCCAGGAGTGTGAGATTGGCCTGGTGCGCATCCGCCGCCAGGGAGATGAACTGGCGTTTATTGCGCCACCACTGCTGCGCTCCGGCCCGCTGGAGAGCGAGTTGGTTGAGCGCGTGCGGCGGGGGCTGGGCCTTGGCCCCGGGGCGGTTGTGCGTAGCCAGTGGGTGGATAACGGCGCAGGTTGGCTGGCGGTCATGCTGGAGGATCGCGAGCAGGTACTGGCGCTGCATCCGGATTACTCGCAGTTGCAGGGTCTGGCCGTGGGCGTGATCGCCCCGTGGAACCCCGGGCGGGACGGTGACGAGGCGCAATTTGAAGTGCGGGCCTTCATTGCCGGCGACGGTGCCCCGGAAGACCCGGCCACCGGCAGCCTGAACGCCGGTGTCGCCCAGTGGTTGCTCGGCGAAGGCCTGGCGCCCAGCCGCTATGTGGTCAGCCAGGGCACCGCCATAGGCCGCGCCGGGCGAATCCACGTCGAACAGAGCGGCGAGGAAATCTGGGTCGGCGGCGCGGTGGCCGTTTGCATTGACGGGCGTGTACAGCTCTAGATCAATGCAATTGTTACCGGGCCTGCAATAAACTGTTCCGCACTTGGCGTTTGTGCTCTGCGGTGCACGAGGCATAAGCTTTCGCCCCAACGTTTTTTCGTCCTGCCTTTTTCAGGAGCATCAATGTCCAGCCAGTTCCCCGAAGCCCGTCCACGCCGCCTGCGCCGCTCTCCAGAGTTGCGTGGCCTGTTCCAGGAAAGCGAATTCACCCTCAATGACCTGGTGCTGCCGATCTTCGTTGAAGAAGAAATCGACGACTTCGTACCGATCACCAGCATGCCCGGGGTGCAGCGCATTCCCGAGTCGAAACTGGCCGGTGAGATCGAGCGCTATGCGAAAGCCGGGATCAAGTCGGTGATGACCTTCGGTGTGTCCCATCACCTTGACGCCTCCGGCAGCGACACCTGGCAAGAGCGTGGCCTGGTCTCGCGCATGTCCTCGATCATCAAGGATGCGGTGCCGGAAATGATTGTGATGTCCGACACCTGTTTCTGCGAGTACACCGACCACGGCCATTGCGGCGTGATGCACGGCGCTGAGGTCGACAATGACCGCACCCTGGTCAACCTCGGCAAGCAAGCCGTGGCCGCCGCCCGCGCCGGTGCCGATGTGATTGCGCCATCCGCCGCAATGGACGGACAGGTCCAGGCCATTCGCCGCGCGTTGGATGAAGCAGGCTTCAGCCATATTCCGATCATGGCCTATTCCACCAAGTTCGCCTCGGCCCTCTACGGCCCGTTCCGCGAAGCCGGCGGCAGCGCGCTCAAGGGCGACCGCAAGAGCTATCAGATGAACCCGATGAACCGCCGCGAAGCGGTGCGCGAGTCGTTGCTGGATGAGCAGGAAGGCGCGGATGCGCTGATGGTCAAGCCGGCCGGCGCGTACCTGGACATCATCCGCGACATCCGCGAAGCCTCGCGTTTGCCGGTGGCGGCGTACCAGGTGAGCGGCGAGTACGCGATGATCAAGTTCGGTGCCCAGGCAGGCGCGATCGATGAAGCCCGCGTGGTTCGGGAAACCCTGGGATCGATCAAGCGCGCTGGTGCGGACTTGATCTTCACCTACTTTGCGATGGACCTGGCACTCGCCGGGATCTAAGTAACCTGTGGCGAGGGAGCTTGCTCCCGCTGGACTGCGTAGCAGGCCCATTTTCAGGGCCGCTGCGCGCCCCAGCGGGAGCAAGCTCCCTCGCCACAAGAAGTCTGTTCGCGGCTGCTTGCAACTTAGCGCTGGGCAAACGCCAGGTTCAGCCCCAACCCCGCAAACGCCGCCGCAAAACTGCGGCGCAGCCAGTTTTGTACGCGTGGTGATTCGATCACTGCGCGGCGGAATACATTGGCCAGCAGGCCATAAATCACAAACACCGCAAACGTCATCGCCATGAACACACTGCTCAGCAACAGCATTTGCAGGGCGGGTGCGCTCGCGCCCGGGGTGACGAATTGCGGCAGGAACGCCAGGAAGAAAATCGTCAGCTTGGGGTTCAGGATATTCAGCAACAGGCCCCGCACCATCAGGCTGCGGGCGCTGGCAATCGTCGGTGTGTCGTTCATGGCAAAGGCCGAGCGGTCGCGCCAGGTGGCGTAGGCGAGGTACAGCAAGTAGGCGGCGCCGGCATACTTCAGGGCTTCGAACGCCAGGGCACTGGTGTGCAGCAGGGCGGACAGGCCAAGTACCGAGGCCAACAAGTGCGGGACGATCCCGGCGGTGCAGCCCAGCGCGGCGAACACACTGGCGCGCTTGCCGGCGGTCAGCCCGGTGGACACCGTGAAGATGACGCCGGTGCCGGGAATCAGCACGACGATCAGGCAGGTGATCAGAAAGTTCAGGCTAAGCATGGCATCCAAACTCCTTGTAGGAACGACGGGTGCCTGATCCTTTCACGTCCTGGTTTTTTTGGCGAGAGCAGCAGGTCGGCGAACCCCGGTTAGACTTACCGGTCGATATCTGCCAAGACTGGCCCATCGTCACCCAAGGAAGCCCCATGCATTCATCTCGCCTGATCCTGTGCCTCACCACCTTGCTGGTGCTGGCCGGCTGCTCCAGCCAGCGCACCCAGCAATTGCCCGAGCGCAGCGAAGCCGAGGTAAAGGCGCAGATCGTGCGGCTGATGCCGGCCAGCGTGCCGGACCGCAACGGCTGGGCCCAAGACATCTACACCGCCTTCAACACGCAGAAAATCTACCCCGGTACGGAAAACATCTGCGCGGTATTGGCCGTGACCGAGCAGGAATCCACCTATCAGGTCGACCCGCCGGTACCGAACATGGGCAAGATCGCCCAGGACGAAATCCTGCGCCGCGCCGCTAAAGTCCATGTGCCGGCGGTGCTGGTGCGCACGGCACTGCAACTGCGCTCGCCCACCGGCAAGTCCTACGCCGAGCGCTTGAGCGCTGCGCGTACCGAGCGGGATTTGAGTGGGATCTTTGACGACTTCATCAGCGTCGTGCCCTTGGGCAAGACGCTGTTTGGCGGCTTCAACCCGGTGCATACCGCAGGCCCTATGCAGGTCAGCATCGACTTCGCACAGAAGCAGGCGCGGGATTATCCCTACACCGTGGATGGCAGCATCCGTCGGGAAGTATTTACCCGCCGCGGCGGCATGTACTTTGGCATCACCCATTTGCTGGGCTACCCGGTGAATTACGACCAGATGCTGTACCGCTTCGCCGATTTCAATGCGGGTTGGTATGCCAGCCGCAATGCGGCTTTCCAGGCGGCGGTCAGCCGGGTCTCGGGTACCACGCTGGCGCTGGACGGTGATTTGATCAACTACGGCTCGTTCCTGCCAGGCACCACCGAGCTGGCAGTGCGCTCACTGGGCAATGCGCTGGACATGCGCAACCCGAGCATCCGCAGCCAGCTGGAGCAGGGCGAGCGCCTGGATTTTGAAGACACCACCCTGTACCAGCGTGTGTTCGCCCTGGCCGACAAGGCCGCCGGCAAACCGGTGCCGCGAGCCATCCTGCCGGGCATCGTGCTGAAGAGTCCGAAGATCACCCGCAACCTCACCACCGCCTGGTTTGCCAAGCGCGTGGATGAGCGTTATCAGCGTTGCATGAAGCGTTAGGGGCGACGCTTGACCAACTTGCGCCACAGCCACACCCACAGCCACAACACCGGGAAGGCCAGGATCACGAACGGCAGTACATAGCTGGCGCGCTCCAGGGCGTCGGCGGTGCCGTCCACCAGGTTTTCGCCCAGGTTGCTGAACATGCGGCTCAGGCGTGACTGCTGTTGCAGGCCGTCGGAGGTGCTGAAATTCAGGGTCACGCGGTTGGTGTCCAGGCGACGCTTTTGGCCTGCGGCGGCCTGGGCCAGCTCCTGCAGGTCGTTTTCGATATTCGCCTGCTCCTTGCTCAAGGTGATCAGGTCGCCCACGGTGATGTCCTTGCGCTTGGCCAGTTCATCCAGGCGCTGCTGCTGGGCCAGCAACCGCTCCTGACGACGCTGCACATCGGCGACTGCATCGGCCAGGTCTTCGGCAGTGGTGATCCGCTGCCCCAGCTTGCCGCCTTCGGCCGCCATGGCCACTAACGGTTCAACGCCGGCAGGTGCAATGCGCAGCACCATCTGGCCGCCGTCGCTGTCTTGCTTGATACCGAGAATATTGCACGCGCCGAACCGCGCCGACTCGCAGGCTTCGCGGGTGGCCTGCATGCGCGGTGCGAGCAGGGCGACGGGCAGCGACAGGCTCAGCTCATGCTCGTAGGCCAGTTGCGCCCCGGCCTTGCCTTGTTCGCCGCTGATGACCGTGGCTTCGGAATGGCCTTTGGGCGAGCAGCCGGCCAAGACCAGCAGCATCAGTAGCAGAGAGGTTTTGCCGTCCGGGTGGCGCATTGCAGTTCCTTGAGGTGTGCAAAAGTGGCGATTAAACCGGGTCCGGCGGATTAACGCAAAGCATCGTGAAGGATTTGCAGCGCTGATCTTGATAGTCGTCGCCCAAGGGCTGGGGTACACCTCAAGGCTCATTCCAGGGAAGAATCCGCCATGACTGCCCATGTTATCCCCGAAGGTTTTGTCCCGTTGTCTCGCAGCAGCCCTTTGTTAGACCTGCTGGGCCCGGTGTACTGCCGTGGTGAAGGGGTGGAGCTGGAGATTGGCCTGCGTGCGGACAACCGCCATGCCAATGGGCGCGGCACCGTGCATGGCGGCGTGTTGGCCACCCTGGCGGATGTGGGGATGGGCTACGCCATGGCCTTTTCCAGTGAGCCGCCGCTGCCGTTGATCACGGCGAGCATGACTCTGGATTATCTCGGCGCGGTGCAGGTGGGGGAGTGGATCGAGGTGCGGTTGGAACACCACAAGCGTGGGCGGCAGATGGCATTTGCCACGGTCAGCGTGCAGGTCGGGGAAAAGGTGGTAGTGCGGGCAAATGCGGTGTTTGCGGTGCCCCAGGTGCGGGACTGACCGATCGCAGTCCTGTGGCGAGGGGGCTTGTCCCCCGTTGGGCCGCGCAGCGGCCCCTGAACCCCGCGCTGAAGTTCTACCTGAAACACCGAGGTCAATGTATTGGGGCTGCTGCGCGGCCCAACGGGGGACAAGCCCCCTCGCCACAGTCGGGCCTTCTACCTGTTGCTCTGGGAAATCAGCTGCGCTCGAGCGCCAGTGCTACACCCTGACCGCCACCAATGCACAGTGTGGCCAGGCCTTTCTTGGCGTCGCGCTTGATCATTTCATGCAGCAGGGTCACCAGCACGCGGCAGCCTGATGCACCAATCGGGTGGCCGATGGCAATCGCGCCGCCATTGACGTTGACCTTCGACGCGTCCCACTCCAGCTCTTTGCCCACCGCCAGTGACTGCGCGGCGAAGGCTTCGTTGGCTTCGATCAGGTCCAGGTCGCCCAGGCTCCAGCCGGCCTTGTCCAGGCAGCGGCGGGTGGCCGATACCGGGCCAATGCCCATGATCGCGGGATCGACGCCGGCGTTGGCGTAGCTGGCGATGCGTGCCAGTACCGGCAGGCCCAGGGCCTTGGCTTTGTCCGCACTCATCAACAGCACTGCAGCCGCACCGTCGTTGAGGCTGGACGCATTGCCGGCGGTGACGGTGCCGTCTTTCTTGAAGGCCGGCTTGAGCTTGGCCAGGGATTCAGCGGTGGTGCCGGCGCGTGGTTGTTCGTCCACGGTGAAGGCCACCGGGTCGCCCTTGCGCTGGGGAATCAGGATCGGCGTGATCTCATCGTTGAAACGCCCGGCCTCAATCGCTGCGGTGGCTTTTTGCTGGGAGGCGGCGGCGAAGGCGTCCTGGGCTTCACGGCTGATGCCGTACTTGTCCACCAGGTTCTCGGCGGTGATGCCCATGTGGTAGTCGTTGAACGCGTCCCACAGGCCGTCGGTGATCATGCTGTCGATCATTTTCGCATGGCCCATGCGCAGGCCGGTGCGGGCGGCCGGCAATACGTACGGGGCCAGGCTCATGTTCTCCATGCCGCCGGCGATGATCACCTCGGCGTCACCGCAACGGATCGCTTGTGCGCCGAGGTGCAGGGCCTTGAGGCCCGAGCCGCAGACCTTGTTCAGGGTCAGTGCCGGTACGGCGTGGGGCAGGCCGGCGAGGATCGAGGCCTGGCGGGCCGGGTTCTGGCCGCTGCCGGCGGTGAGCACCTGGCCAAGGATCACTTCGTCCACCAGCGCAGGGTCGATGCCGGTTTGCTCCAGCAGGCGACGGATCACCGCAGCCCCCAGCTCCGGGGCCGGGATGCTCGCCAGCGAACCTTGAAAGCTGCCCACGGCGGTGCGGGTGGCAGCAACAATCACGACGTCTTGCATGGAATCTGTCCTCACTGGAAATGCATTTCTGGAACGTGGTCCGGGACGATCAGTTTACCGGCTGTCTTGCTGACGATCTCTTCAACACTGACGCCAGGTGCGCGTTCCTTGAGGACAAAAGCGCCATTTTCGATTTCCAGGTAAGCCAGGTCCGTCAGCACACGCTTGATGCAGTTGGCACCGGTCAGCGGCAGGCTGCATTGGCTCAGCAACTTGGATTCACCGTCCTTGGACGCGTGGGTCATGATCACGATGATGTTCTCGGCACCGGCCACCAGGTCCATCGCGCCGCCCATGCCCTTGACCAGCTTGCCGGGGATCATCCACGAGGCGATGTTGCCTTGCACGTCGACTTCAAACGCGCCAAGCACGGTCAGGTCGACGTGGCCGCCGCGAATCATCGCGAAGGACTCGGCCGAGGAGAAGATCGACGCGCCAATGCGGGCGGTGACGGTCTGTTTGCCGGCGTTGATCATGTCGGCATCGATGGTTTCTTCAGTCGGAAACGGACCCATGCCCAGCAGGCCGTTTTCCGACTGCAGCATCACTTCCATGCCTTCGGGGATGTAGTTGGCTACCAGGGTCGGAATGCCGATACCGAGGTTGACGTAGAAACCGTCCTGCATTTCGCGGGCGACGCGTTGAGCCATTTGTTCGCGGGTAAGAGCCATTGTTTGTCTCCTTATTATTTGGGCTGGTGGATTATTTGCGGAGGGTGCGCTGTTCGATGCGCTTCTCGAAGGTGCCGCAAATGATCCGGTCGACGTAGATCCCTGGGGTATGGATATGCGCCGGGTCCAGCTCGCCCGGTTCGACGATTTCTTCGACTTCGACCACGGTGATCTTGCCGGCAGTGGCCGCCAGCGGGTTGAAGTTCTGGGCGGTGTGGCGGTAGATCACGTTGCCGAAGTGGTCGGCTTTCCAGCCTTTGACGATGGCGAAGTCGCCGGTGATGGATTCTTCCATCAGGTACGGGCGACCGTTGAATTCGCGGGTTTCCTTGCCTTCGGCGACTGGCGTGCCGACGCCGGTGGCGGTGAAGAACGCCGGGATGCCGGCACCGCCTGCGCGCAGTTTTTCGGCGAGGGTGCCTTGGGGGGTCAGGACCACTTCGATTTCGCCGCTGAGCAGTTGCTTCTCGAACAGCGCGTTTTCACCGACGTAGGACGCAAAGACCTTGCTGATCTGCTTGCCTTCCAGCAGCAAGCCCAGGCCGAAACCGTCGACGCCGCAGTTGTTGGAAACCACGGTGAGGTTGCGGGTGCCTTTGCGCTTGATTTCCGCGATAAGGTTTTCCGGGATGCCGCACAGGCCAAAACCTCCGGCCAGCACCGTCATGCCATCTTCCAGGCCTGCCAGCGCCTCTTCATAGGACGCTACGCGTTTATCAAAACCTGCCATATGCACCTCTTTTATTGTTTGTGGGCCAGCCATATGAGCCGAGTGTTGCGCCGACGGATTGATTTGTTAAGTTGTTTTTTAAGGTTGATTGATTTAAAAAACAGCATAGTCGTCAGCCATCGGGAGAAGCTTCATGACAGTTAAACAGATGCGCGCCTTTCTTGCCGTGGCCCAGACCCTCAGCTTTGCGGCGGCCTGTGAGCGTTTGCATCTTTCCCAGTCGGCCTTGAGCCTGACCATCAAAGGGCTGGAGGAAGGCCTCGGCGGGCGCTTGTTCAGCCGCAATACACGCAATGTCGCGCTGACCCCCGAAGGTGAATCCCTGCTGCCCCTGGCCCGGCGCCTGATCGCCGATTGGGACAATGCCGAGGATGAGTTGCGCCAGCGTTTCACCTTGCAGCGCGGGCGGGTGACGGTGGCAGCGATGCCGTCGTTTGCCGGGAACCTGCTGCCGCCGATCCTGAAGATTTTTCGGGCGCGCTATCCCCACGTCAACGTGACGGTCAATGACGTGATCAACGAGCAGGTGCTGGAAATGGTCCGGGATCGCCAGGTGGAACTGGGCGTGGCGTTTGAGCCTACGGAAAGCTCGTCGCTCGTGTTTACCCCGCTGTATGTGGATCGCTTTGTCGCGGTAGTGCCCGGTGACTCGGCGTTGGCGCGCCGGTCCGATATCGACTGGCACACCCTGCTGGAACAACCCTTCATCACCTTGCAGCGCCCCTCCACGGTGCGGGTGATGCTTGAAGAACACCTGAAGGCGCTCGACATGAAGCTGCCCGTGGCCCTGGAGAGTCATCAACTGGCGACGGTGGGCAAGATGGTTGCCAGTGGCTTGGGTGTCAGTGCGGTGCCGGCGCTGTGTGCGCGACAAATGCAGGAGGCAGGTGCCCACTGCATCACCTTGAGCGATCCGGTGATTGAACGGCCGATTGGTGTATTGACCAAGCCCGGTCACGAACTTTCGGCGGCGGCCCAGGCCATGTTTGATATCTTTCGCGATGAAGCAGGGAAGGGGCGTTTTCCAGCTTTGCTGTAATAACAGCCGGCCATAAAAAAGCCTGCTCGTTTAAGCGAGCAGGCTCAAGTAATCAGTGCGTAGTTATCAGCAGTATCTGTCGATCACTTTAACTTGCGAATGGCCTTTAAGGTTCTGCCATTCGGTATTAAGCGTGTGAAAGACCTGCTCGATAAAGTTGCGATCGGCGGCGGCTTTCTTGCCGACATAACCCTGGCCGCGGCGGTACATCTTCAGGCGCGCTGCCAGTTCACGGTTATTCTTGTCGAACTCTTCTTCCACGGTATGGGGCGCCAGGCAGTCAATATGGACCTGGCCCGATTTACCAATCCAGAGGATATGGTCGTCGAGCGTGTCTTTCTGCGCTGCGAACATCTCAGCCAATTCATCGATAGTTGGTTGGTTGTTCAGATTCATGTGTAAGCCCCTTGACCAGTTGGCGATCTTTAGTTGATCCGTTAAAACTACTCAGTTGTCTCCGGCTCAGAAAACCGGGCGTCAGCGACTGTCTGCCGAATACGGGCAGGGTCTTGAACCGATGCATGTAGTCTTGCTGATGAACTGCTACGCAATGGTTTCATAACGAAGACAAGCAGCGTTTGAGCTCCTTGTACCGATCCTTTCGGGCCGGTCAGCTTCATCAATCTGCCTTGTGGGCAGTGCACATCCGGAAAAAACAGCTCGGCGGTCAGACGAGCTTGTTCAAAACGCTTGTTACCAACGCTCCCGATCCGGGAGACGCTTGAATCATGCAATTACAAAATGGTTAAGTCAACGATTATGTAGTGATTATTTTTGAGCACTACATAAATCCCCGTGGGACGGGGATGAGAGCGGAAACCGTGACTTGAGCGTCATTTTCTGGAAGTCGAGTCGGGTATGAAAACTGTAGGAGCGAGCTTGCTCGCGAAGATATCGTCAACGATAACGCGGGGCTTCTGAGAGTCAGCGGGGCCCTCAGGTTTTTCGCGAGCAAGCTCGCTCCTACAGGAGGTGCTCCACCAACAACGGCAGCAGGCGCTCGCAGGAGGCTTCGATCTTGAGTTGCAGCAACTCATCGCCCCGTGTCTTGCCCAGATTGATGGCAATCACGGGCTTGCCCTGCTCAACCATCGCCTTGCACAACCGAAACGCTGAATACGCCATCAACGACGAACCCACCACCAGCAAGCCTTCTGCTTCGTCCACGGCCGCCATCGCCTTGGCGGCGGTGCCCTGGGCGACGTTCTCGCCGAAAAACACCACATCCGGTTTCAACCGTTGCCCGCCACAATGGGGGCAGCGGGGCACCTGGAAGCGTCCTTCAAAGGCCGGGTCCAGCAGGGTGTCACCGTCCGGCGCCTGAACCGCGTCCACCCCTGCCAGGTACGGATTCTCAGCTTCCATCTGGCGCTGGATCAGATCCCGTTCGCTGGTCTGCTGGCAATCCAGGCACAGCACCCGGTGCAGGCTGCCGTGGAGTTCGATCACGTCATGGCTGCCGGCCTGGTCGTGCAGGGTGTCGACGTTCTGGGTGATAAGCCCGGTAATGCGCTGGCGCTGCTGCAAGCTGGCCAGTGCGATATGCGCAGCGTTCGGCTGTGCGACACGCACCCTCGGCCAGCCGAGCATCGCCCGAGCCCAGTAGCGGCGGCGTGCTTCCGGGGTCGCGAGGAACTCCTGGTACATCATCGGCGCCTTGCCCCGGCGCACGCCTTCGCTGTCCCGGTAGTCGGGAATGCCCGAAGAGGTGCTGATACCCGCACCCGTCAGTACCAGGAAGCGCCGTTCGGCCATGGCCCGGTGCAAGGTAACGAGGTGGTCATCGACCTGATGTTGCAGGGTATCGAGCATGGGTTCCCCAATGATTATTCGCCGCGAATGTACTGCTCCAGCTGTTTGATCAGGTCGGCCTGTTCGGCAATGGCTTCCTTGACCAGGTCGCCGATGGACAGCAAGCCAAGCAACTCGCCGTTCTCCACCACAGGCAGATGCCGCAGATGTCGGTCAGTCATGATAGTCATGCAGGTCTCGACAGTCTGGTGAGTGTCGACGGTGATCACCGGCGAATTCATGATCTCGTGGGCTTTGGTCGCCACCGAAGACAATCCATGGAGGATGACCTTACGGGCATAGTCTCGTTCACTGATGATGCCCACCACCTTCCCGTCCTGGAGCACTGGCAAGGCCCCGACGTTTTTCGAAGCCATCACGATCAAGGCCTCAAATACCGTATGGTCGTGGGGGATGGTGTGGACTTGCTGGTTTTGCTGGTCTTTGGACTTCAGCACTTGGGCAACGGTTTTCATGGAGGCCACTCCGGTGTTGTTATTGTTGGGAGGTTAGCAGGCCCTACAGAATCCTGGATGACCTGCAGCAGGGCAAGGTCCAAAGCGGCATACATCCCGTCGAAAAACGTCATTGACGCGACTTTTCAGTGCCTCTCAGCCTTTGTTTGCCGGTTTCGCCGCCCGCTTCGGGCTGGTGGCTGTCTTGCGCTTGGCCGGTTTGCGTTTGTTTTTCCACGGTGCAGCGCCACGTCCTGCCGGGCTGGCCGGGCCGCTGATGGTCAGGCGCATGCCGGTGCAGCGGGTGACTTGCTTGCTCATCCACGCCGCCTGTTTGGCGACGAATTCTTCCAGGCTCATCTCTCCGCTTTGCACCATGTCCAGTGCTTGCTCCCAAATGGCCGTGGTGCCGGGGTCGGCGATTGCCCGTGGCACCGCATCGATCAGGCTGAACGCGGCAGGCGTTGCCGACAGCGCCTTGCCGTTTTTCACCAGGTAACCGCGATCCAGCAGGCCTTGGATAATCCCGGCGCGGGTGGCTTCGGTGCCGATCCCGGTGGTGTCCTTGAGCTTTTGCTTGAGCAGCGGGTCTTCCACCAGCTTGGCGACGTTTTTCATCGCCTTGATCAAGTCGCCTTCGGTGAAGGGCTTGGGCGGCTGGGTCCACAGGTCCTTGAGGTTGACCTTGGCCACGGCGTAATCCTGGCCTTGAACCAATTTTGGCAAGGACTGCGGCGCAGGTACTTCACGGCCTTTGGCCGGTGCCAATGCTTCCGGCAATGCGCGTTTCCAGCCAGGCTCCACGATGACTTTGCCGACAGCCCGCAAGGCTTCACCGGCGCAGTCGAAATCGGCCTGGGTACGGTCGTACTCGTGGTTGGGCAGGAACTGCGCGAGGTAGCGGGCACGAATCAAGGTGTAGACGGCGCGATGCTTGCCGGTCAGTTGCCCGACATCCTTGCCGGCGCCGGTGGGAATGATGCCGTGGTGTGCGCTGACCTTGGCGTCGTTCCAGGCCCGTGAGCGCCGTTGTGGGTCCATGTGCGGCATCAACGCGTTCACTGCTGGATCGGCCCGGCCCAGCGCCGCGAGAATTTTCGGCGCGTCGCCGTGCTGGCTAAGGGGCAGGTAGCCGCAATCGCTGCGCGGGTAAGTAATCACTTTGTGGGTTTCGTAGAGCGACTGCGCAACATCCAGGGTTTCCTGAGCGCCGAGGCCGAGTTTTTTCGAGCAGATTTCCTGCAAGGTGCCGAGGTCGAAGGGCAGGGGCGCCACGTCGCGCATCCGTTCGGTACGCAGTTTGATCAGGCGCGCACTGGCGGCGTTGCTCATGGCGTTGGCGGCGTCCCGGGCGACTTGAGGATTGAGGCAGCGGCCCTGATCATCACAGGCGTCTTCGGTTGCGCGCCATTGCGCAGTGAAGGTGATGTTGTCGTGGAGCAAATCCACATCGATGGCCCAATAAGCGACGGGTACAAAGTCGGCAATGCTGCGGTCCCGGTCTACCACCAAGCGCAGGGTCGGGGTTTGCACCCGACCTACCGGCAACACGCCCTGATAACCGGACTGTTGGCCCAGCAGGGTAAACAGGCGGCTCATGTTCATCCCGATCAGCCAGTCGGCGCGGGAGCGGCCAAGGGCCGAATGGTAGAGGCTGAAGGTTTCCGCACCGGGCTTCAATGAGGACAGGGCCTTGCGGATCGATGCATCATCGAGTGCCGAGAGCCACAGCCGTTGGATGGGGCCGCGATAACGGCAGTGCTCCACCAGTTCCCGGGCGATCATCTCGCCCTCGCGGTCGGCATCGGTGGCGATTACCAATTCCTGGGCTTCCCCCAGCAGGCGCTTGACTGCCTTGAACTGGCTGGCGGTCTTGGGCTTGACCAGCATCTTCCACTTCTCGGGGATGATTGGCAGGTCGGCCAGCACCCAGCGCTTGTACTTGGCGTCGTAGCTGTCGGGCGGGGCGGTTTCCAGCAGGTGGCCGATGCACCAGGTCACGGTAACGCCTGAACCCAGCCAACAACCGTCGCCACGCCGGGTCGCGCCGAGCACGGCGGCGATATCCTTGGCCTGGGACGGTTTTTCACAGAGGAACAGCCGCATGGTCACCACATTCGCTACGAAATTGAATGGGGAGCAGGATGGGCAATAAATCAGAATTGGGCAACTTTTATCTGGATGGATATACAGCAATTTGTGTGTCTGGTGCTAAA
>NZ_JAXCIS010000231.1:0-17122 GCF_034044025.1 Pseudomonas sp. SED1 | reverse complement strand
TGGATCAGTCAGCACATGTATTGGCTGACCCATCGCATTCGCGAGCAAGCCCGCTCCCACGCAAAGCTGCTCCCACACTTGTACTGACATGTCTATCCTCGACACTCCATCAGTCTTATCCCCTCCGATGTTTCTGTTTAGCGCCCGCGCCCCTATAATGGCTGCCTTTTTCGCCCAATGATTTTGCGGAGCTGGTGATGGCCGAACGTAAGGCGTCCGTCGAGCGCGACACTCTGGAAACCCAGATCAAAGCCTCGATTAACCTGGATGGCACCGGAAAGGCCCGATTTGATATCGGTGTACCTTTTCTTGAGCACATGCTGGACCAGATCGCCCGTCACGGGCTGATCGACCTGAATATCGTCAGCAAGGGCGACCTGCATATCGACGACCACCACACGGTGGAAGACGTCGGTATCACGTTGGGCCAGGCTTTTGCCAAAGCCATCGGCGACAAGAAAGGCATCCGTCGCTACGGCCACGCCTATGTCCCGCTGGATGAAGCGCTGTCGCGTGTGGTCATCGACTTCTCCGGCCGCCCAGGCCTGCAGATGCACGTGCCCTACACCCGCGCCACCGTGGGCGGCTTCGACGTTGACCTGTTCCAGGAATTCTTCCAGGGCTTCGTCAACCACGCGCTGGTCAGCCTGCACATCGACAACCTGCGTGGCACCAACACTCACCACCAGATCGAGACCGTGTTCAAGGCCTTCGGTCGCGCCCTGCGCATGGCCGTAGAGCTGGATGACCGCATGGCCGGGCAAATGCCGTCGACCAAGGGCGTCCTGTAATGCAGACGGTCGCGGTTATCGATTACGGCATGGGTAACCTGCACTCGGTGGCCAAGGCCCTTGAGCACGTAGGCGCCGGCAAGGTACTGATCACCAGCGATGCCGACGTGATTCGCGAAGCCGACCGGGTGGTTTTCCCGGGGGTTGGCGCGATTCGCGACTGCATGGCTGAGATTCGCCGCCTGGGCTTCGACAGCCTGGTGCGTGAAGTCAGCCAGGACCGGCCGTTCCTCGGCATCTGCGTGGGCATGCAAGCCTTGCTCGACAGCAGTGAAGAGAACGCCGGCGTCGACTGCATCGGCCTGTTCCCGGGCCAGGTGAAGTTTTTCGGCAAGGATTTGCACGAAGACGGCGAACACCTGAAAGTCCCGCACATGGGCTGGAACGAAGTGCGCCGGACCGTGGATCACCCGCTGTGGCACAACGTGCCGGACCTGGCGCGTTTCTACTTCGTGCACAGCTACTACATTGCCGCCGGTAACCCGCGCCAGGTGGTGGGTGGCGGGCACTATGGCGTCGACTTCGCCGCGGCCCTGGCCGACGGTTCGCGCTTTGCCGTGCAATTCCACCCGGAGAAGAGCCACACCCATGGCCTGCAATTGCTGCAGAACTTCGCCGCCTGGGACGGGCGCTGGTAATGGCCAAGAAGGTCAAACCGCCGATCTTGAACCTCACTCCCCAGCAGGAGAGTGAGGCCACCGACAAGATCAAGCGTTTCATGGAAGACCGCTTCGAGCTCAAGCTCGGCTCGTTCGAGGTCGCAGAGATCCTCGAACTGTTCACCACTGAAATTGCTCCGCACTATTACAACAGGGCGATTTTCGATGTGCAGACGCACCTTAAAGAAAGGTTCGAAAGCATCGAAAGCGACTTGTGGGCGCTCGAGAAACCCTGATTTCCCGAGCAACGCTGAATATCGAATAAGGTTTGCCAGATGCTGATTATTCCCGCTATCGATCTCAAGGACGGCGCCTGCGTACGTCTGCGCCAGGGCCGCATGGAAGATTCCACGGTGTTCTCCGATGACCCGGTGAGCATGGCTGCCAAGTGGGTGGAAGGCGGCTGCCGTCGTCTGCATCTGGTGGACTTGAACGGTGCCTTCGAAGGCCAGCCGGTCAACGGCGAAGTGGTGACGGCGATCGCCAAGCGCTACCCGAACCTGCCGATCCAGATCGGCGGCGGTATACGCTCCCTGGAAACCATCGAGCACTACGTGAAAGCGGGGGTGAGCTACGTGATCATCGGCACCAAGGCCGTGAAAGATCCGGCTTTCGTTGCCGAAGCCTGCCGCGCGTTCCCGGGCAAGGTGATCGTGGGTCTGGACGCTAAAGACGGTTTCGTCGCCACCGACGGCTGGGCTGAAATCAGCACCATCCAGGTGATCGACCTGGCGAAGCAGTTTGAAGCCGACGGCGTCTCCGCCATCGTTTATACCGACATCGCCAAAGACGGCATGATGCAGGGCTGCAACGTACCGTTCACCGCTGCGCTGGCCGCTGCTACCAAGATTCCGGTGATCGCTTCCGGCGGCATCCACAACCTGGGCGACATCAAGTCGCTGCTGGACGCGAAGGCGCCAGGGATCATCGGCGCCATCACCGGCCGGGCGATCTATGAAGGCACCCTGGACGTCGCTGAAGCCCAGGCTTACTGCGACGCCTACAACGGCTGAGGACTGACCATGGCGCTGGCCAAACGCATCATCCCTTGCCTGGACGTCGACAACGGTCGCGTGGTCAAGGGCGTCAAGTTCGAGAACATCCGTGACGCCGGCGACCCGGTGGAAATCGCCCGTCGCTACGACGAGCAGGGTGCCGACGAGATTACCTTTCTCGACATCACCGCCAGCGTCGACGGTCGCGACACCACGCTGCACACCGTCGAGCGCATGGCCAGCCAGGTGTTTATCCCGCTGACCGTGGGCGGTGGCGTGCGCACCGTACAGGACATTCGCAACCTGCTGAATGCCGGCGCGGACAAGGTCTCGATCAACACCGCCGCCGTGTTCAACCCGGAATTTGTCGGCGAAGCCGCGCAGCACTTCGGCTCCCAATGCATCGTCGTCGCTATCGACGCGAAGAAAGTCTCCGGCCCGGGCGAAACCCCGCGCTGGGAGATTTTCACCCACGGCGGGCGCAAGCCTACCGGGTTGGATGCCGTGGAGTGGGCGATGAAGATGGAAGCCCTGGGCGCCGGTGAAATCCTGCTGACCAGCATGGACCAGGACGGCATGAAAAACGGCTTCGACCTGGGCGTGACCCGTGCCATCAGCGACGCGCTGGGCATCCCGGTAATCGCTTCCGGCGGCGTCGGCAACCTGCAGCACCTGGCTGACGGCGTGATCGAAGGCCATGCCAGTGCAGTGTTGGCGGCGAGTATTTTCCACTTTGGCGAATACACCGTTCCCGAGGCCAAGGCCTACATGGCGGCACGCGGTATCGTCGTTCGCTAAACGTCACTGGACACCATGGCAGGCTCGCGGCACTCTCTGGGCTTGCCATGGATTCCGGTAACTTTCATGTTCAGAGACCTGCTGCTCGCCCTCGCCAGTACCACCGTTCTATTGACGGGTTCGGCCCACGCCGATGAGCCGTCCGACGGCGCTTCCCTGGTGCTGCTGACGGAAAACTTCCCGCCCTACAATATGGCGAAAAACGGCAAGAATTTCGCCAGGGAAGAGAACATCGAAGGTATTGCCGTGGACATCGTCCGCGAGACCTTCAAGCGTGCCGGCATCTCCTACAACCTGACCCTGCGCTTCCCTTGGGAGCGAATCTACAAACTCGCCCTGGAAAAACCCGGCTATGGCGTGTTCGTGATGGCACGCCTGCCGGACCGTGAGGCGCTGTTCAAATGGGTCGGCCCCATCGGCCCGGACGATTGGGTGCTGCTGGCCAAGGCCGACAGCAAGATCCAGCTGACCGACCTTGAGCACGCTCGGCGCTACAAGATCGGCGCCTATAAGGGTGATGCCATCGCCGAGAGCCTGGAGAAGCAGGGCCTCAAGCCGGTGATCGTGCTGCGGGATCAAGACAACGCGCAAAAATTGCTCGATGGCCAGATCGACCTGTGGGCCACCGGCGACCCGGCGGGCCGTTACCTGGCGCGCCAGGTCGGGGTGACCGGGCTCAAGACCGTGCTGCGTTTCAACAGTGCCGAGCTGTACCTGGCGCTGAACAAGAACGTACCGGACGAGACGGTGGCCAAGCTTCAGGCAGCCCTGGATCAGTTACGGCAGGAGGGTGTCGTCGATGAAATCATGGGGCGTTATCTCTAGGTTGGGCTCGGCCTGGGTTGGTTCCACGGCCTGCTCGACTGGCGGCTCGCCAATGCGCTCCGGCTCGGAGGCGGGATACTCGCTCACGTATACGTTATCGCCGTTGGTATAGGTGACGGTGCCGGTCACCTGGCTGCCATCTTCACGCAACAAGCGATATTCACTCTGAATGATGTAGCCCGCGACGGCTTTGTTGGCCGGGATATAGCTGATGATTTCCAGAGTCGATAAATCTCCCCAGCCCTTCGCCGAACGCTGGCAATGGGTGAATTCCTGGTTCAGGTGCGCGGAGAAGCTCAATTCGAATGCGCGGTTATCCGACGGCCATTCACTGCATAGCTCAATGCTGGTGGTCGCGGTGAGGGCCCTTGACTGCCTCCCGGTCTCGCCCTTGGTGGCGGTCCACATGAATGGTTGGCTGGTGGCCGTTTGGTTGTGTCCAAAGCCGACGAACAAGTAATGATCAATCCTTTCCAGTCGATACATCGGGCAGGTTTGCAATTGTTCGATGGGGCTCAGGTCCGGGTCTTTCACCGCAAACCAGGGGAGTTGGCACACCTGAGGTTGTTCCAGTGTGTGCAGTGCCGCAGGTGGCGCGTACCCGGAGAGCGGCGGCGGCTCAGGCAACTCCTTCAGATCGGCGGTCAACGGCAGGCGCAACGTATAGCTGGCGGTGGTCGGTTTGGCATAGCTGGCGGTACCGATAAAGGTGCCGGGGGCCAGGTTGATTTCACCAGGGGCTGCGTCGGCTGGCGTGATGCCCCAGGCACTGAAGTCCATTGGCGCACCACTGCCCTTGTCGGTCCAGATCAATTGCCCGGTCCGCGCGGCCATGACCAGATCCTCCCGCACACAGCGCACCGCATTGCGCGACGGTTTGTCGTAGCCCACGCCGCACACCAGCCCCATGGATACATAGCCTTCAGGTGGCAATGGGCGCCAGAGGGAAAAGTCGGTGCGCGCACCCGAGCCGGCATCTTTCCACACCAGCTCGAACTCATCGGGTGAGCGAAGTGCGGTGCCGCCGGCCTTATTCGCGTCGCTGACGACGGCGACGACTTTCTGCTGGTTGATATTGCGATAACCTTCGACCGCTATGTCACCCAGCGAGAAAAACTGGCTCAACGGGTCGGCTGAAGTGGCCGGCCGCCAAAAGCTTATGGACTTGTAAACTCCCGATCCCCGGTCATTCCACAGAGGGATGAATTCGGACGTGAAATTGATAAGCAGGTCTTTGTATTGCAGTGCGTTCATGAGGAGACTCTCCAGTTGATCCAGGGATCCACTATCGGAGAGCCTGCCGGGTGATGGGCAGTAGCTATGTAGCGCTAGCGATAGGTGCCGTTTTTACCGTGGCCGGCCATGGCCTGGTTACTGCGCACGCTGATCATCAACTTGATATCGATCCACTCGACGCCCTGGGCCTTGAGCTTGGGCAGCTCCCGTTCCAGCACCGCCAGCGTTTGTGGATAAGGATGGCCGATCATCACCGCAGAACCCTGTTTGTGGGCCAGCTTGATTGCGGTCTGCAATTGAGTGGTGATGGCCGCTTCAGTGCGTTCGTCATCGAGGAACACGTCCCGCGAGACGCTGGCCAAACCAATCTTCTGCGCCTCGGCGGCGGCGACGGTTTTAGCGCTGGTACGGCTGTCGACGAAGAACTTGTGGCGCCGTTGCAACTCACCCATCAACCAGGCCATCGCCTCCGGCTGGGCGGTCATGCGGCTGCCCATGTGGTTGTTGATGCCGGCGGTGTAGGGCACAGCCTTGAAAGCTGCGTCCAGGCGTTTGCCCAACTCTTCGATGGGTAGCTCGGGGTGCCAGGCAAAGGGGCCGGTGGCCGGGTCCATAGGCATGTGCAAGATGACGATCTTGCCCGCCTTATGGGCTTCGCGGGCGAATTCGGCGGCGTGGGGGGTGTCGGGCATGATCGCCGTGGTCACCGGGCCGGGCAGCGCGAGCACGCGACGATCCCGGGGCAGGTTTTGCCCAAGGTCGTCGATGATCAGGGTCAGGTAGGCTTTGTGTTCAGCGGGGGCTGCACTGGCGGGGTTGCCGTGGGCAACTCCCGCCAGACAGCACAGCAACGCGATGATCAGTCCACAACGCATATCAACGGCTGCGCGTAATGCTCAAGCCCTTGAGCAGGCTCAGCGCCTGGGCCAGTTGATAATCGTCGTCCTGCGGCATCGGCTTGGCTTTAGAGCCGCTGCCGGTTGGCTGGTCGGCGCCGCCGTTACCATTGCCCAGGTGGCCCTGCAAGTCGGCTTCCTTGTAGAACTCGCTGTCGGCTTCGTTGGTGATCTTGGCCTTGCGCACTTCGATGTCCGGCACGATGCCCTGGGCCTGGATCGAGCGACCATTCGGCGTGTAGTACAGCGCCGTGGTGATCTTCAGGGCGCGCTCGTTGTTCAGCGGCAGCACGGTTTGCACCGAGCCTTTGCCGAAGCTGGTGGTGCCCATCAGCACACCGCGTTTCTGGTCTTGCAGGGCGCCGGCGACGATTTCCGAGGCCGAGGCGCTGCCGCCGTTGATCAGCACAACCATCGGCACGCCTTCGCTGAGGTCGTTGCCGGTGGCCGAGAAGCGCAGTTCGGAGTTGGCAATACGGCCCTTGGTGTAGACGATCAGGCCCTTGGTGATGAAGTGGTCGACCACTTCCACCGCCGCCTGCAACACGCCGCCTGGGTTGTTGCGCAGGTCGAGCACGATGCCGCTGAGTTTCTTGCCGTTGTCTTTACGCAGCTTGGCCAAAGCCTTGGCGACTTCATCGCCGGTCTTAACCTGGAACTGGGTGATACGGATGTAGCCGTAGCCCGACTCCAGCAGTTGGGCCTTCACGCTCTTGACGGTAATGGTGGCGCGCGCCAGGGTCACGTCAAACGGGTTGCCGCCGTCGCGTACCAGGGTCAGGGTGATTTTCTGGCCGAGCTTGCCGCGCATCTTGTCGACGGCTTCGGTCATGGTCTGGCCGCGGGTCGGCTGGCCGTTGATCTTGACGATCAGGTCGCCCGCCTGGATCCCGGCCTTGGAAGCTGGCGTGTCATCGATCGGCGAGACCACTTTGATCTGGCCGTCTTCGGCGCCGACTTCAATGCCCAGGCCACCGAATTCACCACTGGTGCTTTCCTGCAGCTCGGCGAAATCTTCCGGGCCCAGGTAGGCAGAGTGCGGGTCAAGGTTGCTGAGCATGCCCTTGATGGCATTTTCCAGCAGGGTCTTGTCGTCTACAGGTTCGACATAGGCCGCCTTGATCCGGTCCATGACCTCGGCGAAGGTGCGCAACTCGTCCAGCGGCAGCGGGGCCTTGGTGGTCGCAGCCGTGGCTGACTGGGCGGTCTGGTCGGCGAATGCCAAAGGCGCGCCGATCACCAGGGCGATCGTCAGGGCCAGCGATGTGAGGCGGGACAAATGCAGCATGTCGAACGAACTCCTAATGTAGATGCGACCCTTATCCTTGGGTACGGCACCATTGTGCCGGGTCGCTCGGGCGGCCCTGCTGACGAATAGCGAAGTACAGCGCCGGAGTGTCCTGGCCACCACTGTTACCGACAGTGGAGATGGATTCACCGGCTTTTACAACATCACCTGCCGCTTTAAGCAAAGTTTGATTGTGGCCGTAAAGGCTCAAATAGCCATTACCGTGGTCAAGAATCACCAACAAACCTGCGCCACGCAGCCAATCGGCGAACACCACACGGCCGCCGTGAATGGCGTGGACCTGGGTGCCGGCACCGGCACTGATCATCACACCGTCCCACTTGGCGCGGGTGTCATCGCCGCGGGTTTCACCAAAGCGTGCCAGTAATCGACCATCAACTGGCCATGGAAGTTTGCCCCGAGCTGAAGCAAAAGGTCCGCCAAACGATTCGCCGGAGCTGGAAACCAATGGGCCAGGCGCTGCACGCGCCGGTTTACGCGGGGCCGGGGCATCAGTGGCGACTGCCTCGGCGGCCTCACGCTCGCGCTTTTTTTCGGCTTCCTGCTGGGCCAGCAGCGCTTTTTGCCGCGCTTGCTCTGCCTCACGGGCCTGGCGCGCCAGGGTTTCCTCGATGGTTTTCAGGACTTTGCCCAGGTCGGCCTGATCCTGCTCGCGGGCCTGGAGCTTGGCGTCACGGGCCTTCACGTCGTCATTCAGCTTGGCCAGCGCTTGCTGGCGCTCCTTGCGAACCTTGTCCAGCTCGTCGCGCTGGCTGTCGAGGGCGGTTTTCTGGTCGAGCAACTGCGATTGCTGGTTGGCAATTTCTGTTTCGACGTTGGCCAACTGGCGCAGGGTCTCGTTGAAGCTTTTCAGTTGCTCCAGGCGGGCCTTGCTCAGGTAGTCGTAATAGGTGAGGGTGCGGGCGAATTTTTCCGGGTTCTGCTGGTTGAGCAGCAGCTTGAGATATTCCTGGCGGCCGTTCTGGTAGGCGGCGCGGGCCTGGATCGCGATCAGGCGTTGCTGTTCAACGCGGGCGCTCTGGAGTTTTTTTTTCTCAGCGTCGAGTCGCTCCAGTTCCGACTCGCTCTTCTTTAATTCTTTTTGCAGCTCCTGGACCTGCTTCTCCAGCTTGCCCATCTCGGTTTCCGTGCCGCGCAGGTCTTTCTGCACACCGGATTTCTCTTCCTGGAGCTTGCCGAGCAGCTTCTTGAGCTCGGTAATGTCCTGACGCGTAGCGTCCAACTGTTGTTGGGTTTGTGCGCGCTCATCGGCAAACGCCGGTTGAAGCAGGCAGACAAGAGCAAGGGTAATCAAGGCGCGAAGCATAGAGGCGGGCGACACCAGGGAAAGGGACGGCCTAGTATGCCCGCCAAGCGCTGCAAAAAAAACGCCCAATTCGGGTTGGCAGGCAAGTTAGGTGCCCAGTGGCTGCATTCTGCAAGCGATTGTGGACAAGTCCCATAGTCCTTCAAAGGCGACGAGCGGTATAGAACGTCGTGTCGTGCTTCTGCAGTTGTTTTGTGTGCTTCGCGAAATGCCTTGAAATGCTCCACCCTAACGGTGCCTTTGCGCTCGGAATAGACTCGTCGGCCCTGTTAATCCGACGGTTGGCATAGTCAGCAATGCCCTGTATTCACGAGTCAAAAGGCCAGCAAACGTGGCTCGATTATGGGCTTCCCGACCTCCGTAGTCTGGATCGGGCTTTGCGAGCGCGTCCACTTGAGGAAGTGGCCGCCGGCAACGACGTCGAAGCGGCCATGGACATAGTCGCAATGCATTTTGGCATTGCCCATTCGAGCTGTTCGGAAGTGGAAATTGCCTCGCCTTTGGGGCAAATAGCGATTAGGCGCAGTTGTCTGCAGCACATTGTTGAAAAGCGGCAGGACGCCAGAGAGCGTTATGTCAGGTTCGCCTTGGACACGTTGATGGGACCTCTGGAAATATGGCGTGTTGCTTATAGTGACTGCTCCGCTCGTTTAGCATTCATTGGGGCTTATGAATCCAAAAGGCAGATGCTGGTGGTAGTCAATATTCAGGCTGGCAATGTGCTGTGGAACTTCATGCAGACAGACGCTAAAGCCTTGAATAAGCATCGCCATGGTGAGTTGCTCTATAAGCGTTACGAGCTTTTGTGACGCCCAAAGAAAAGGGCAGCTCTTTCGAACTGCCCTAAGTAGTGCTTGCTTGATATTCATATACACACCCTCAAGCAGGGGTGTGGAGGTCTCACCCTACGCGGATATCCAGCCATCTGCGGGGTTCCTACGCCAGTTATCGCCGCTGGAGGCAACTGGTTTCGCGCTCGAGTCCATTATTGACGGGCTGCCTGTTTTGAGCAACCCCTGAACTGTGTCAGACCAGAATCGAAGTGCCAGTCATCTCTTTCGGCTTCTCCAGCCCCATCAGCATCAGCATGGTCGGCGCCACGTCGGCCAGTACACCGCCGTCACGCACTTTCAGGTCGCGTTTGCCGACGTAGATAAACGGCACCGGCTCGGTGGTATGGGCTGTGTGGGCCTGGCCGGTGGATTCGTCGGACATTTGCTCGCAGTTGCCGTGGTCGGCGGTGATCAACGCTTCGCCGCCTACCTTGTCCAGGGCGTCGACAATGCGGCCGACGCACAGGTCCAGGCATTCCACGGCTTTTACCGCCGCTTCGAGGTTGCCGCTGTGGCCCACCATGTCGCCGTTGGCGTAGTTGACCACGATCACGTCGTAACGCTGGTGTTCGATGGCGTCGACGATCTTGTCCGTGACTTCCGGGGCACTCATCTCCGGCTGCAGGTCGTAGGTAGCGACTTTCGGCGACGGGATCAGGATGCGCTCTTCGCCCGGGAACGGTTCTTCACGACCGCCGGAGAAGAAGAAGGTCACGTGGGCGTATTTCTCGGTTTCGGCAATGCGCAGCTGGGTCTTGCCGTTTTTCGCCAGGTAGTCGCCCAGCACGTTTTCCAGGCTGCCCGGGGCGAATGCCGACGGGGCCGGGATGTTGGCGGCGTATTGGGTCAACATCACGAATTCGACTTTCGGCTGGCGGGCGCGCTGGAAGTCCTTGAAACCGTCATCGACAAACACATGGCTCAGCTCGCGGGCACGGTCGGCGCGGAAGTTCATGAACACCAGGGCGTCGCCATCTTCGACTTTTACCGGTTCACCGATGGTGGTGGCCTTGACGAATTCGTCGCTCTCGCCACGGGCATAGGCGGCTTCCAGGCCTTCCTGGGCGGTGGCGGCGTTGAATTCGGCCTGGCCGTCGACGATCAGGTTGTAGGCCTGGGCTACGCGGTCCCAGCGGTTGTCACGGTCCATCGCGAAGTAACGGCCGACCAGGCTGGCGATGCGGCCCTTGCCGAGGGTCTTGAAGGTTTCGTCCAGCAGTTCGATGGAGGACTGGGCGCTTTTCGGCGGGGTGTCGCGACCGTCAAGGAAGGCGTGCAGGTAGATTTTTTCGGCGCCGCGCTTGAAGGCCAGTTCGGCCATGGCGATCAGGTGGTCCTGGTGGCTGTGGACGCCGCCGTCGGACAGCAGGCCCATGAAGTGCACGGCCTTGCCGGCCTTGACTGCTTTATCCACCGCCGCGCAGATGGTCGGGTTCTCGAAAAACTCGCCGTCGCGGATCGATTTGGTCACGCGGGTGAAGTCTTGATATACCACTCGTCCGGCACCGAGGTTCATGTGGCCGACTTCCGAGTTGCCCATTTGGCCATCCGGCAGGCCAACATCCATGCCCGAGCCCGAGATAAGGCCGTTCGGTACGGTAGCGCTCAGACGGTCCAGTACTGGCTTCTTGGCCGAGTACACAGCGTTGTCGTGGTGGCTTTCACTGTGTCCGAAGCCATCGAGAATTATCAGGACCAAAGGTTTAGGCGTAGTAGTCATAGATCCTCTCGCGGCGGTAATGAATGAAGGCAATTGAAAAGGGAGTGGCAGTTTAAAGCGAAGTTCCGACCACGTCACCGCTTTACGGGGGTTGGCCGGCCATGACGGCTGTGTATACTTACCGCCATTTTAACGCCCTGGAACCTCCTTGATGGTTGATCACCTGATTGCATTTGCCACTACCCACTATTTGCTCGCTGGTGCGTTCGTCGTACTGCTGGCGCTGCTGATCGCTCATGAAATGAGCCGCGGTGGCCGCAGCCTCAGCACGTCCGAGCTGACCGCCCTGGTCAACAAGGATGAGGCTGTAGTGGTGGACATTCGTCCCGCCAAGGATTTCGCCGCCGGTCACATTGTCGGCGCGCTGAACATTCCCCAGGACAAGCTGATTTCGCGCCTGGCCGAGCTGGAAAAGTACAAGGGCAAGACCATCATCCTGGTCGACGCCCAAGGCCAGCACTCCGGCACCCACGCCCGCGAGATGCTGAAAACCGGCTTCAACGCCGCCAAACTGTCGGGTGGCATTTCCAGCTGGCGTGGCGACAACCTGCCGCTGGTGAAGTGATATGAGCCAGGTTGTCGTTTATTCCAGCGATTATTGCCCTTATTGCATGCGGGCCAAGGCCCTGCTTGAGAAAAAGGGCATTGCCTTCGAAGAGATCAAGGTTGATGGCAAGCCCCAGGTGCGCGCCGAGATGACCAAGAAAGCGGGACGCACGTCCGTGCCGCAGATCTGGATCGGTGACAAGCATGTCGGTGGATGCGATGACCTGTTCGCACTCGAGCGCGCCGGTAAACTGGATGCGCTGCTTCACGTCTGACTCCTAACCCCTAAAAGACCCCAAGATCACGAAGGATCTGCGATGACTGACCAACAGAACACCGAAGCGGCAGCAGAAGAAGCTCAAGGCCCACAATTTTCCCTGCAGCGTATCTACGTACGTGACTTGTCGTTCGAGGCGCCGAAAAGCCCGGCCATCTTCCGTCAGGAATGGACCCCGAGCGTTGCGCTGGACCTGAACACCCGTCAAAAGGCTCTGGAAGGCGACTTCCACGAGGTCGTGCTGACCTTGTCGGTTACCGTCAAGAACGGCGAAGAAGTGGCCTTCATCGCTGAAGTGCAGCAGGCTGGTATCTTCCTGATCCAGGGCCTGGACGAAGCGTCCATGAGCCACACCCTGGGCGCGTTCTGCCCGAACATCCTGTTCCCGTATGCCCGTGAGACTCTGGACAGCCTGGTCACCCGTGGCTCGTTCCCGGCGCTGATGCTGGCTCCCGTGAACTTCGATGCCCTGTATGCGCAAGAGCTGCAGCGCATGCAACAGGAAGGTTCGCCAACGGTTCAGTAAGCTGTTGCTGCATAAAAAAGCGCCATAACAGGCGCTTTTTTATTGGGCGAGCCCCCTGTAGGAGCGAGCTTGCTCGCGAAAAACCTGAGAGCGCTGTGTCCATTCAGGATGCCCGCGTCATCGTTAACGTTTTTCGCGAGCAAGCCCGCTCCCACATTGGTTATGTGCGCTATTTGAAACCGAGTTGGCGCCAGCCCTCATACACGGCGACGGCCACGGTGTTGGACAGGTTCAGGCTGCGACAGCCTTCGCGCATCGGCAGGCGCAGGCGGTGGCCTTCGGGCAGGGCGTCGAGGACGTCCGCCGGCAGGCCGCGGCTTTCCGGGCCGAACAGGAAGGCGTCGCCTTCGGCAAAGCTGGCATCATGGAACGGCCGCGAGCCCTTGGTGGTAAACGCGAACAACCGCGGGTGGTTCAGGCTTTCCAGGCAACTGGCGAGGTCCGCGTGGCGTTGCAGGGTGGCGTACTCGTGGTAGTCCAGCCCGGCGCGGCGCAGGCGCTTGTCGTCCATATCGAAACCCAAGGGCTCGATCAAATGCAGGTGGCAGCCACTGTTGGCGCACAGCCTGATAACGTTGCCGGTATTCGGCGGAATTTCTGGTTGAAAAAGGATGACGTGAAACATGCACGGCTCCGAAGGCAAAGATGCGCTGCATTCTACCCCTGAAGAAGACCCCAGGCCGAAGCTATTGCCACGGGTTTTAGGCTCGTTGGCAATTGTCGGCTTGATGGTGGGCCTGATGATCGGCCGGCTGACCACACCAGACCCGGTCGAGTTGCAGCAGGTAGAGCCTGCCACCGATGGCCTGGTGGTGTGGTTCAACAGCGAACCCAAGCTGCACGGCGAGCATATCGACGGCACGGTGGCGCTGCTGTTCGACGCGCTGGGCAAGGCTCAGGGCGGGCGACTGAAGGTCAACGACAAGGATGTGAACTGGCGCATCCGCAAGACCGATGGCGGCTTGCTGCTGAACCTGGTGGCGGCTCGGCCGTTGCGTGGGGCGTGGTCGGGGGAGAAGGTCGAGGGGCGCTGGCGGGTGGAGATCCATCTCCAGGAGCAATAAAAGAGGGAATCCCCGGCCTGCCTGTACCAAGGTTCCCAAAACGGGCTGGGGCTATGGGCGCGTTGCCTCATAAGCCCCGGGTGTAAAGAAGGGAGTTCCCGGCCTGCCTGTACCAGGGCTCCCAAAACGGGGTGAAGCCAAAGGCTTCGGTGTTAAAGAGGGAATCCCCGGCCTGCCTGTACCGAGGTTCCCGAAACGGGTGTGGGGCGCGACGCGATCCGCATCAAGCACCCCGGGTGTAAAGAGGGGATTCTCGGCCTGCCTGTACCAAGGTCCCCGAAACTGGGTAGTAACAGGGTTATTGCAGGGCGCGTGCCAGAATTGCAAAGTTGTGCCAAGAAATTTCTTCAGAAAGCGCAAAGCCCCGGAATACGGGGCTTTGGCGTTTTCAGCTTTTAATATTTTTTTAACAAGGCATGTGTTTCAGGGGTCGGATAAGTGCGCGATGCCGGTTCGTGGTGCATTGAAGCGGTGCACGGTGCTGAAACTTTGTGGAGGTCCAAATGTGGGAGCGGGCTTTTCGGTGGTTGTGAGAAGGCAATCAGCCCTCATCACCTTCGTCATCATCCCCACCATCGACCTTCATCCCCAACTCCTTGATCTTGCGCGTCAGGGTGTTACGGCCCCAGCCCAGCAGCACGGCGGCGTCGCGACGACGGCCGGCGGTATGCTTGAGAGCGGTTTCGATCATGATCCGCTCGAAAGCCGGCACAGCGCTGTCCAGCAGGTTCGACTGGCCACGTGCCAGAGCCTGGTCGGCCCACTGGCGCAGTGCCTGCTCCCAGTTGGTCACCGGTGCCGAATCCTGCGGGAGGCTCAGCAGCTCAGGCGGCAGGTCGCTGATATGCACTTCGCGCCCGGACGCCATCACCGTGATCCAGCGGCAGGTGTTCTCCAACTGACGCACGTTGCCCGGCCATGGCAGGTTCTTCAGGTATTCCTCGGTCTCGCTTTTCAGCAGCTTCGGCTCGACGGCCAGCTCTTGGGCGGCGCGGCTGAGGAAGTGACGGGCCAGGGTCGGGATGTCTTCGCGGCGGTCCGACATCCGTGGGATGTGGATGCGGATCACGTTCAGGCGGTGGAACAAATCTTCACGGAATTTCCCGGCATGCACCAGGGTTTCCAGGTTCTGGTGGGTAGCCGCGATGATGCGTACGTCGACCTTGACCGGCGTGTGCCCGCCTACCCGGTAAAACTCGCCGTCGGCCAGTACCCGCAGCAAGCGGGTCTGGGTGTCGGCCGGCATGTCGCCGATTTCATCGAGGAACAACGTGCCGCCATCGGCCTGTTCAAAACGGCCACGGCGCAGGTTGGCCGCGCCAGTGAACGCGCCTTTTTCGTGGCCGAACAGTTCCGATTCCATCAAGTCTTTCGGAATCGCCGCCATGTTCAATGCAATGAACGGCGACGCCGCCCGTGGGCTGTGACGGTGCAGGGCGTGGGCCACCAGCTCTTTACCGGTACCCGACTCGCCGTTGATCAGCACGGTGATGTTGGAATGGCTCAAGCGTCCGATGGCGCGAAACACTTCCTGCATCGCCGGCGCTTCGCCGATGATTTCCGGGGTTCGGGTCAGGGCAGGCGGGGCTTCCTGATTCTGTTGTTCCTGAGCGTGCTGGTTGGCGCGTTTTACCAGCGCCACCGCTTCGTCCACGTCGAACGGTTTTGGCAGGTATTCAAAGGCGCCGCCCTGATAGGACGCGACAGCGCTGTCCAGGTCCGAGTGCGCGGTCATGATGATCACCGGCAGGCGCGGGTGCTGCTCGCGAATCCGCGCCAGCAGGTCCAGGCCACTGGCGCCGGGCATGCGGATGTCGGAGATGATCACGTCGGGCTGCTGGCGAGCCAGGCGGCTCATCACCCCGT
The DNA here is from genome assembly GCF_034044025.1 of Pseudomonas sp. SED1. Classification (NCBI taxonomy): domain Bacteria; kingdom Pseudomonadati; phylum Pseudomonadota; class Gammaproteobacteria; order Pseudomonadales; family Pseudomonadaceae; genus Pseudomonas; species Pseudomonas sp. SED1. The sequence continues at coordinate 1,475 of NZ_JAXCIS010000231.1, read as the reverse complement.
CGGCGCTGTCGAAGCTCTGGGTGGTCATGCCTTCCTGTTGCAAGGCTTTCTCCAGGACCCAGCGGATAGAACGGTCGTCATCGACGATCCAGACAGTTTCACTACGGCTCATGTCGATGGGGCTCCTTGTTCCAGTGGCAGAAAGATCGAGAAGGTGGTGTGGCCGGGATGGCTCTCACATTCGATCAAGCCCTGGTGCTGGCTGATGATGTTCTGGGTAATGGCCAAGCCGAGTCCGGTACCGTCCGGGCGGCCGCTGACCATTGGGAAAAAGATGGTTTCCTGCAGCTCGGCAGGGATGCCCGGCCCGTTGTCGATGATCTCGACCTTGGTCACCAGGCGATGGCGCACGTGGCCGATGGTGAACTGGCGCAAGGCGCGGGTGCGCAGGCTGATGCGGCCCAGGCGCAGTTCGTTCTGGCTGCTGATGGCCTGCATCGCGTTGCGCACGATATTGAGCACCGCCTGGATCATCTGCTCGCGGTCGATCAATACGTCGGGAATGCTTGGGTCGTAGTCGCGCACCAAGGTGATGCAGCCCTGGCTTTCGGCCTCCACCAGTTGGCAAACCCGCTCCAATACTTCGTGGACGTTGGTCATCGCCAGCGACGGCAGCTTGTTGGAGCCGAGCATGCGGTCTACCAGGTTACGCAGGCGGTCGGCTTCCTCGATGATGACGTTGGTGTAGTCCTTGAGGTTCTCGTCCGGCAGCTCTCGGGCCAGCAACTGTGCGGCGCCGCGAATCCCGCCCAGCGGGTTCTTGATCTCATGGGCCAGGCCGCGCACCAGCATCTTGCTGGTTTCCTGCTTGGACAATTGCGCCTCTTCCTTGGTGATGCGCAGCAGGCGGTCCCGGGGGTGCACCTCCAGCAGCAGCAGGGTCGCGCCGTGACTCAGGATCGGCGTTACCGCGTAGTCGACGGTCAGGGTCTGGCCGGTGAGGGCGGTGAGCATCGCTTCGCGCTTGGTGAACGGGTGCGCCTGCTCCACGGCCTGGCGCAATGAGCTCAAGGCCTCGGCCGACTCGGTGAACAGCTCACTGATGAATTGCCCATGGCTGCGCTGTCCGCTGATGGCCAGCAGCATTTCCGCCGCCGGGTTCATGTACTCAAGGCGCAGTTCGTCATTGAGCAGAATGGTCGCGGTGGTCAGGTTGTCGAGTAGCAGGCGGTGCAGGGCGTCGCTGATGGTCATTAGGACCTCTTTTGGAGCAAGGCGCGGCCTTGAGGCATGCGCTGATACAAGGAAAATGCAAAAAACAAACCAAAGCTCCGAAAAGAAGCGTTAAAGCCCTGAAATGGGGGGTTAAGGCGCGAAACTGTGGCGTTCTGCCAGCTTGAGCGGGAAGTTTCGAACCAAAATGGGTTGCGTAAGTGGGAAGGGTGCAGCGTATCGCACCAATATAGTGCGGTTTTGAAAAATCTGTTCAGGAAGCTGGTGGCAACGACTGATTGACTGAATGGGTCGGATCTAAA
>NZ_JAXCIS010000230.1:0-35908 GCF_034044025.1 Pseudomonas sp. SED1 | reverse complement strand
CTGGAAATCGACACCACTGCTCCGGGTTCCCCTGGCACACCGCAGATCGAGTCGATCACCGATGACGTGGGTGCAATTCAAGACCCGCTGAACGATGGCGACAGCACTGACGACACCACACCAACCCTGCATGGCAGTGGTTTGGAGTTGGGCGATGTTGTTGAAGTCTTTGATCGTGGCCTGCTGATCGGTAGTGCCGATGTACGTGCGGATGGCACCTGGAGCTTTACGCCAACCACGCCATTGAACGACGGCGACTACATATTCACGATTGTGGCTAAGGACCCAGCGGGTAACCGTAGCGGCGAGTCTGACCCTTGGAACATCATCGTGGATACCACGCCACCAGGTTTCCCTGGTGTGCCGCAGATCGAGTCGATTACCGACAACGTAGGTGCGATTCAAGACCCTCTGAACGACGGCGACAGCACTGACGACACAACGCCAACCTTGCATGGCAGTGGTTTGGAGTTGGGCGATGTTGTTGAAGTCTTCGATCGTGGCGTGTCGATCGGTAGTGCCGATGTGCTCGCGGATGGCACATGGAGTTTCACGCCGACCGTGCCATTGGCCGAGGGTGACCACGCCTTCACAATTGTGGCCCAAGACCCGGCAGGTAACCGCAGCTCAGAGTCCAGTACGTGGAACATCAACATCGACACCTCCGCGCCTACAGCAACGGCGGTGGTAACGTCGATGAGCAAAGACACCGGTGAAGACATCGGTGACTTCGCAACCAACGACGGAACAGCAGGGCGTTTGGTTCACGGCACCCTGACCGCCGCCTTGGCGATGGGCGAGCGTGTTCAAGTTTCGACCGACGATGGGGTTACTTGGCTGGATGCCTTGCTCAATGGCGATGGCACCTGGAGCTTTATCGACCATAACAGCCACGCTGGCGACTGGGAGATTTTGACCCGTGTCATAGACCGGGTGGGTAATGCAAGTACGTCGAGTCAAGTTGTCGAGTTGGACGTTATAGCGCCGACTCCTCCCATCGGTATTGTTAGCGCAGTAGGTTCGGATAATAGCTTCGTCATTGATATCACCGGCAGCACTGCGGAAGTTGGCGATACCCTGCATCTGATTTGGGGTGAGCACACTGTTGAACATGTACTGACGAATGCGGACTTGGCGACACCTGCCAGTGTATCGGTCGTGTTTGGTGAACTTACCAGCCCGTTCCCAACTGGCATGCCTGTAGTGGGGATGATTGACAGTGCAGGTAATGTCTCTCAATACCTGAAAAGCACCACGACATCCGACAATCTTCTGACAACAGACTTTGAGGGACTTTCGTCATCGACTGGTGCTTATGATTCAAAGACTGATTTGGGAACTTTTACTGTTTGGTGGAGTGGAGCGGGCGGTTATCTTCCTAGCAAAATGGGGGTCGCTGAGGCTGGCGAGGTTTTGTGGGCCGGTAATAACACCACTAGTTATACAGTTGAATCTACAGGTTTAGCGTTTCATAGAAATGCACGTTTCATTCTGAATGACGGAGATACTGCAAATAGTGTGTCATTTTCCGTGGCTACAGAGACCCTGTTTTCTGTTGTCTTTTTTAATCGGGATGGATCAACTTCTGCTGTGAATAGCATTACGCCTCCAACTAGTGGTGAGCTGCATGACTATACGGTTGTACCGCCAGACGGTAAGGACTTCTATATGGTGTCAATCAACAATCAAATGGGTTATCTATTTTTAGATGACCTGTCGTTTGACACTGTCACCAGCGGCTATGAGTTAATCGATCCCGAGACCAATCAAACTGTGCTCGACTCAAGTGATGCATATTACGGCGGGGCCGCAGACAACGTGTTCTCCATCGCTGATGTTGCAGTACTGGATGACGTTTCAAGCGGTATTCACGGCGGCGAAGGCGTTGACACCATCACGCTGACCGGTGCCAACCAGGTACTCGACTTTACCGCGCTGGGCGAAAAGCTCACTTCGATTGAAGTGGTTGACTTGACCGGTGCTGGCAACAACACCTTGAACCTATCACTCGCCGATGTACTTGAGCACGGTGAAACCAACCTGTTCCACGAGAGTGGCAAAGTGCAAATGATGGTCAAGGGTAACGCTGGTGATGTGGTCAACCTTGACGACCAACTGGGCAGCATGGACCCGGGTGATTGGGCAGCCGCTGGGCAAGTCACCGTTGCCGGTGCGGTCTACGAGGTTTACCAACATTCGAACCTTGACGCCGAGTTGCTTGTACAACAAGGGGTCACCACAAACCTGGTTTAAGCCTGTAGCAGCGCCGTACACACGGCGTTTGCTCTCCCATTATTTGCCTAAAGCCTGGGCGGTGTTATGTGCCGGTCACGCTGGAGTTACGACTATGTTTAATCGATACAAGACTATGACGGTCGCGCTGTCGGGTGCGCTCTTTTTTGCGGCACTGCCGTTGAGCGCAAACGCTGCGTCGGCAAACACCGTGTTTGGCGATACTTACCAGCCCGTGGCGCCGGTGCCTGCCGACCAGGTGCAAGTGGTGTACTACCGCACCAACAGTTCGGCAGACGCAGCGGGTTCGGCCCACGTATACGTTGACAAGGAGTTTCATGCTGGCCTGCTTCCCAACGGTTTCAGCGCGTTCTGCTTACGCCCTGGTATCCATAGCATCAGCGCTTACCTGAACGACTCGCCGTTGTACCAGGGCAAGCAATCGGAGCTGTACAATGCCGAGCTGCAGGGCGGCACCACATATTTCATGCGAGTCAGTGCCAACAACATCCCGCAGGCGGTAGAGCGAGCCGAAGCCGAGCGTGAGCTGGCAGGAAGCCGTGTCCAGAAGCATGCCTTGTCGCGTGCGTCCCAGGTAGAGGCATGCAACTACCTGCCGGTCGCCGCTGCGCCTGTGTATAAGGACTACAACTTGTCGGGTGACGTGCTGTTTGCGTTCGGCAAGTCGGACTTCCGTGACATCACCCGCACCGGGCATGTGGCGATCCAGAAACTGGCGGTCGAGTTGCAACGCGACCACGCCGAGGTCAGGCAGATTCAGGTAGTGGGCCACACCGATCCAATAGGTAAGGGCTCGGTTAACTATCTGCTGGGCCTTAAGCGCGCACAAACCGTGAGTCAGTTGTTGGTCGATGCGGGTATGCCGTCCAACAGGCTCACCGCCAGCAGCGCCGGCAGCAGCGACCCTGTGGTTGAGCACTGCTCGGGCAACCGTGCCGCGCAGGTGGCGTGCAACGCGCCTAACCGTCGTGTGCAGGTACGGGTTGACGTGACGCCTGTCGCGCAATAACCCGCTGACAATCAGCGCCCCGGTACGCTTGGGGCGCTGGTTTCTATTCCCTCTCATACGTTGCCGACCGGGTTCCCGGTGCGGGTGGTGGCTTTATGAATTCATTCAACTTCAACCGAAGCGCAATCGGCGGCGTCATGCTGCTTGTACTGTCGGTCGGGCCGCTTCTGGCCGCGTCGCCCGAACGTGTGCCTGGCAGGGTGTTTGCCCAGCATTTTCAACCGGTGCCGCCAGTCGGCGTCGATCAGGTTCAGGTGGTGTATTACCGGCAACTGGAAGGCGTGCAACGGCGTGGCGCGGCTCATGTGTATGTCGACCGCGAATTTCATACCGGCCTGCTGCCAGGTGGTTTCACGCGTTTTTGCCTGGCACCGGGGGTGCACACCTTGGGTGCCTACCTAGGTGATGCGCCGCATTACCTGGGTAAACGCACTGACCTCTACCAGGCGTCGTTGCAAGGCGGCGTCACCTACTACCTGAAAGTACGCGAGGATGGCGCGACCTTCCCGCAACCGGTCAAGCGTGACGAGGCCGAACAGCAGCTGCGCAATACGCGCGCGCAGGCCCACGCCTTGTCGCGGGCGAGTGCGGTGGAAGCGTGTCGGTATTTCGACTTCATTCAAGATGAAAGCCGCTTCAAGGACTACCAACTGTCCAGTGATGTGCTGTTTGCTTATGGTCGCGGTGATTACGCGGATATTTCCAACGCCGGCCGCAAGGCTATCAGCGCGTGGATGGCTGAGTTGCAGCGCGACGATGCGCAGATCAAACACATCCATGTGCAAGGCCACACCGACCCACTCGGTGAAGAAGCGCGCAACCAACTGCTGGGCCTGCAACGGGCCGAGAGTCTGCGCCGCCTACTGGTCGAGCAAGGCTTACCAGAGTCGATCATCAGTACTGACAGCTCGGGCAACCGTGAGCCTCGGGTGCACAGCTGCTACGGGCCGATGGCACAGCAGATCGCCTGCTATGCGCCGAACCGCCGCGTCGAATTGCGCGTGGAGTTGAGCCACAAACAGCCCTAAGCGTGTTGATTGTTTGCCCCGCCGTCTATGCAGGTAGACCTGCGGGGCTTTTTTTAGTCTTTCCCCTCCTCAAGTAGGCCGGGTTTTCTCGACCCTCTGTCAAATCTGCTTTTGGGACAGGTCCTGTTCAGGCTTGTCATTGATTCCAGCAAAATTCCTACAGTTCTTCATAGGCCTCTTTGGCCTCTGCAAGAGAGATTGCCGCCAGGCAGTCCCCATTGGTTTTCGCCTCGCGGCCGTCATCCAGGATTTTTCAAATGACTAGCAGCATGCCTCTCAATTCAAGCCTGGAGGCGCAGCCTGACGTTGCGCCCCAGACCAGTATCCAGGACACGCTATTGCGCAGTGTTGCGTGGATCTGTGACCATTATGGGCTGGGTAAATCCGCACAAGCCCTGACCGCCGGTTTGCCTACCAGCGGCATGCTTTCGCCGTCGCTGGCCATGGCCGCACTCGCCAATTCGGGCCTGAGCGCCGGATTGATCGATCGCCGGCTGCAAGCGCTGCCAAGCCAACTGATGCCCGTCCTGCTGCTGCGCAAAGAGCAGGGCGGTTGCATCCTGTTGGGCCGCCGGCCCGACCCAGATGCCGAAAACAAGCGTGACTGCCGCTACCAGGTGATCCTCACAGAAATAAGCGACCAGCCCGTGGACCTCGACCAGGCCGAAATGGACGCCATGTACACCGGCTTCGCGATCCTGGTCAAACCGCTGGCGAAGGTCGATACCCGTGCCGGCGAAGAGACGCCTCGCAGCCAGGGGCATTGGTTGTTCAGTACGTTGTGGAACTACCGACGCTATTACCGCAGCGCCGCCATCGGTGCCGTATTGATCAACGTCCTGGCCTTGGCCAGCATCTTTTTCACCATGAACGTGTATGACCGCGTGGTCCCCAACCAGGCCTACGTGACCTTGTGGTCGCTGGGCATCGGGGTTGCGATCGCCATGACCTTCGAAGCGATAGCGCGGTATGTGCGCGCGCATTTGCTAGACACCGCAGGTAAGAAAGCCGACCTGATCCTGGGTACGATGCTGTTTCGCCAGGCGCTGTCGATCCAGATGGAGCACAAACCGGCGTCCTCCGGCTCGTTCGCCAACCAATTGCGCGAGTTTGAATCGGTGCGCGATTTCGCCACGTCGGCGACTCTGGCGGCGATTTCCGATTTGCCGTTTGTGTTGATGTTTGTCGCGGTGATCTTCGTCATCGGTGGCCCGCTGGGGTACATCCCGCTGGCCCTGATTCCGCTGATCCTGATCATCAGCGTGGGCCTGCAATGGCCGCTGGCGCGCACCATGCAAGAGAACTTGCGCGAGTCTTCGCTCAAGCAGGGCGTGTTGATCGAATCAGTGGAAGGCCTGGAAACCCTTAAGGCAGTCGGCGGTGAAGCGTATATGCAGCGACGCTGGGAGAACTTTAGCGCGCTGGCCGCGAACACGTCATTGAAATCGCGCAAGTTGTCCAACGCTGCCACGGGGGCAGTGGCGTTTTTGCAACAGCTGCAAACGGTCGCGCTGATCATCACCGGGGTTTACCTGATTGATGCGGGTGACCTGACCATGGGCGCGCTGATTGCTACCGTGATGCTTGCCGGCCGCGCCACGGCGCCGCTCGGTCAAGTTGTGGGCCTGGCGGTACGTTTCCAGCAGGCAAAAGCCGCCTTGCAATCGCTGAACAAGCTGATGGAAATGCCGGTCGACCGCGACCCGACGCGCGAGTATCTGCCCAAGCCGGACCTGACCGGGCAACTGTCGCTCAAGAACGTGGGTTTCGCTTATCCAGCACCGCCGATGCAGCCTAATCCTCCGGTGTTGCAGGGCATCAACCTAACCATCAAGGCGGGCGAGCGTGTGGCGATTCTTGGACGAGTCGGCAGCGGAAAATCCACCTTGTTGCGGGTCATGGGGCGTCTGTATCTCCCCGAGAAGGGCCAGATGTTCAGCGATGGCCTGGACGTCAATCAAATCGACCCCGCCGATTGGCGCCGAGCGGTGGGCTATGTCGGCCAGGATGCCCGACTGTTTTATGGCTCGCTCCGCGAGAACGTGATGATCGGTCGCCCAGAGGCCACCGCTGATGAGTTTCTGCGGGTGCTGCGCTTGACCGGCCTGGACCGTGTTGCAGCCAATCATCCGAAGGGCATCAACCTGCCAATTGGCGAGATGGGTGAAGGCCTGTCGGGTGGCCAGCGTCAACTGGTTTCCCTGGCCCGCAGCCTGCTGGCACGTCCAAAATTGCTGCTGCTCGATGAGCCGACCAGCGCTATGGATTCGCAAACCGAAATGCTTTTTCTGGACCATCTCAAGCGAGCCACTGAAGGCCAGTCGATGGTGGTGGTGACCCATCGACCATCCCTGCTGGGCCTGGTGGACCGCATCATTGTGGTGGATGACGGCAAGGTCGTGGCCGACGGCCCTAAAGACCAGATACTGGCGGCGCTCAATGGCAACGCCAAGCCTGGGGCGTCGGGCGAAATCAAGCCGAAGATCAAAGTGGGCGCGCCACGACCGGTCGCTGCGCCGTCTGTACATTCTTCTGCCCCGAGAGGCACCGTTGCGCCACAGGCCAGCGTCGCCGAGACCCCAACTTCGCAAGAGACTGGACAACAATGATCGGCAAATTTTTCCAACGCGGTGCGGCCAAGGACGCATTGCGACCTGGCGACGCAGCGTTCATGAATGACGTTCAGGAGTCACTGCTGACCCAGACGACCCCAGGCTCAAAACTGGTCCTGTATCTCATCGGTACGGTGTTGGTGGGTGGTTTGGTATGGGCTCATTTTGCCCGTGTTGAAGAGATCACGCAGGGCGAAGCGACGATTATTTCCCTGAGTCGCGAGCAGGTGATTCAAAGCCTAGAAGGCGGGATTCTGTCGGAGATGAACGTGCGTGAAGGTGCGGTTGTAGAGAAGGGCGACGTGCTGCTCAAGATTGACCCAACTCGTGCCCAGTCCAGCTACCGCGAAGCCTATTCCAAGGTGATCGGCTTGCGCGCCAGCATCACTCGCTTGCGCTCCGAGGCGTATCAACAGCCGCTGGTGTTTGACGAGATGGTGATGCAGGACCCGGGCGTGGTGAACCAGGAAACCAAGGCGTACAACGCCCGCAAGCGTGCCTTGAACGAGAGTGTCAGCGCGCTTGAGCGTAGCCACGGTTTGTCGATGCGCGAGATTCGCCTGGCCGAGCCGTTGGCCGCCAAGGGCTTGATGTCCGAGGTCGAATTGCTGCGCATGCGGCGTCAGGCCAACGATATCAAATCGCAAATTGTCGAACGCATTAACAAGTTCCAGGCCGACGCCAACTCCGAGCTGAGCAAGATGGAGATGGAGCTGTCGCAGACCAATGAAAACCTGGTGGGCCGCGCCGACATCGTTGATCGCACCACCATCACGGCACCGGTACGCGGCACGGTGAAGAACGTGCGGGTGAATACCATCGGCGGTGTGATTCAGCCGGGCGAGCACATTCTGGAAATCGTACCGCTGGAAGAACAACTGCTGGTGGAGGGCAAGATCCGCCCCTCCGACGTGGCATTTCTGCACCCGGGTCTTCCGGCCACAGTGAAGATCACCGCCTATGACTATGCGATTTATGGCGGCTTGAAAGGCACCGTGGAACACATCAGCCCGGACACCTTGAAGGACGATAAAAAGGCCGCTGCCGGCCGCCCCGATGACACCTATTACCGGGTTCAGGTACTGACCGACAGCAGTGTGCTGGAAGCCGGTGGCAAGCGACTGCCGATCATTCCTGGGATGGTTGCATCTGTGGAAATCCGTACTGGCGAAAAAACCATTCTTGATTACTTGCTCAAGCCTGTACTCAAGGCACGTGAAGCGTTCCGGGAGCGGTGAGCATGAGCAGGCATTTAAATCCAATTAACGCGGGTGCTGCTTGTTCGCCCCAGGCGATGTCGAGCGGCACGACACTGACGTTGTTATCTGTATGTTTGTCGGCGTACCTGTACTCGACCAGTGCGCACGCCGATGACGAAGAACTGTTGATGTTTACTCGGGCCGCAACGCCCGCCGCTGCGCCGGTGGTGGTGCCAACGCCGGCACTGGTGCCAGCGCCGAAAACGGTACTAATAGCGCCGCCCGTAGCGGCCCCGGTGATGGTTCAGGTACCCGTGCCGGTTGCGCCAACAGTAGTTGCGACGCCGACGCCCGTTCCGACGCCGAGAGCCGTTCGGACTCCGGCTCCGGCTCCGACCCTGGCGCCGCGCACGGCGGAGGTGCAGGCGGTGTTCCAGCCAGTGGCGCCAAGCCAGACACCTATCGGTCGGCCAGCAGTGACGGCCATTGCGCCAGCGCCAAATGCCAGTGTGGCCCCAAGCGTTGTGCCTGCTCCGTTGCCAGGGGTGTCGGCCGTCGCATTGGCGGCGCTGCCCGAGCGCCTCGCTGCTCGCAGCGGCACCTCGGTGGCAGGACCTTCAGAGTTGGAGCTGCGCGAAATATTTTTCCGTACCGTACAGGCTGCCGAAGCCCGCAGCCCGCAGATGCAACGCACCCGGGCCGAATATGGCGCGGCGCAGGCCGATATTGACGAAGCCAAGGGCCAACGCTGGCCGCAACTGGATATCGGTTCGCAAACCCAATCGGCCAAGTTCGGCAAGGGCAAGGAGAATGAAAGCGGGAGCACCGCCGGGGTCAACATCGGTATCACCACCATGGTGTACGACTGGGGTCGCACCAGCAAAACCGTGAGTATGCGTGAATACCTTGCCAAGGCTGCCGAGTCGGGCGTCGAAGCGCAGATGGAGTCCACCGCTTTCGACGTGGTGGCAACCATGATTGAGCTGGGCAAGCAGCGCATCATTATCGACGTCAGCCAGCAGTTCGAAAACCGTATGAATGAACTGGTGAAAATGCTCGCCGGCGTCGTTGCGGTGGACAAGGGCCGCAGCAGCGAGCTGACTCAGGCCAAAGCGCGCCTGCTGCAAGCCCGCGCGTCTCGCGATAACGCCGAGCGTCAAGCCAGAGATGCAGAAATCAACCTGAGTAAGTTGGTGGGTGATCGTCCGGTAATGATCCCGCGTACCAAAGAATGGAATATTCGTTTGGCCAACCTCGACACCTTGCTCATGGGCGTTGACGATCATCCAACGTTAGCGCAATCCAGGGCAACTGCCGAATCGGCCGAGTTGCAGGCAAAAGTGGTACGCGCTTCGTCGCTGCCGCAGCTGAACTGGGTGATCAACAAGTCCACCTCGGAAGATACCCTGGGCCGTGAGCAACCCTGGCAAACCTCGCTGGCAGTGACCTGGGGGGCGTTCCGCGGTGGCTCGACTCGCGCCGCCGAACGCGCAGCCTTGCAACGTGCTGCGGCGAGTCATCAGGACACCGAGCAGCAGCGTCTCGATTTGGAATACCGCATCCGTACTGCCAACCATGACGCCCGCACCTTGCTGGAGCGCGCCGAGTTGTACCGCGACCTGTCCGTAGAGTCGGATCGCATTCGCAAGGCGTTTTATGAGCAGTGGTACCACTTAGGCAAGCGCACCTTGCTCGATGTGCTGACGGCAGAAAACGAGCACTACGGCAATCAGGTCAGTGAAGTCACCAGCCGTTTTGACGGGTATCAGGCGATTTTCCGCCAGTACGCCGGCGCCGGGACCTTGATGCAATGGCTATCAGGCGCACCGCGCTGACGCGTGTTTTTTAGAGGAATTATCTATGACTATCAGCAGTTCGAAAGCCACACAGATTGATGGCCACGGTTTCGAGATTTTTAACACGAGTTACCACGGCAAGAATCTTCAGGTGGTGTTGGTGTGGAGTCTGGGTGGTATCGAGGCGAGCTTTCCGCCGGGTACGGCGATCAGTCACATGCTCTACATCAACGAAGAAAACTCGATCGTCGATGATGTTACGAAAGCACTGGACGTTGCCGATCCTGGCGATTGTTTGATGTTGCTGTGCGCCAATCACGTAGTGTCTTCGGGTGTGCGCAGCTTTCTGCGACCCGTGGCGTAGGTCTGTGCGTGTCTGGCACAGATGATGTGCCTGCGGCCCTGTGTTGCAGATCCCCGGGCCTGCTTAATATCACTTCAGTGTTTACATTCAACTGAAGAAGGAATCATCCCATGCAGCTTTTTACCCATCGATTCATGACCGCTTGTGTGTTTTCTAGCCTAGTTGCCAGCGGCAGCGCCATGGCAAATGAGCACCCGACCATCCGCGCCATGTCCGGTGCCGAGCAGATCAAACAACTGCCCAATAACAAGACTGCGTTGCTGGTTATCGACTTCCAGAACGAATACTTCACCGGCAAGATGCCTATCCCGGATGGCGCCGCTGCACTGGCAAAAACCCAGGAACTGATCAGGTTTGCCGACAGCAACAAAATGCCGGTCTATTACGTGCAGCACGTCGCACCGGCCGGTTCGGCGGTGTTCGCGATCGACGGTGAGACAGTGAAGCTCCACAAGGACATGCAGCCGCGCGCCAAGGATGTGGTACTGCAGAAGAGCACCGTCAGCGTGTTCGGCAGCACCGACTTGAACGACCAACTGAAAAAAGCTGGTATCGATACAGTAATCATCAGCGGCCTGATGACCCACGCTTGCGTGGCGGGTGCCGCACGTGACGCCGCCCCACTGGGCTACAATGTCCTGGTGGCCTCCGATGCATCGGCGACCCGTACCATTACACGCTTCAATGGTCAGACCGTTGATAAGGACTCCCTACACAAGTCTGCCCTGGCAGAAGTTGAGGACACTTTCGGCGACGTCATGACCACCGAGCAAATCATCAAGCTGCCAATACGTTGACCATGAGATGAATCAGCTACACGCCATGCGTACCTTCTGCTGCATCGTCGAGTCGCAGGGATTTTCGGCCGCGGCAGAGCGGCTGGGCACCGTGCACTCGTCGGTGTCACGCCAATTGAAGCACTTGGAAACGGCGCTGGGCGTGCGGTTGATTCATCGCAATACCCGTCGGTTGAGCCTGACCGAAGCCGGAGAGCAATACTACGCAGCCTGCGTGGATATTCTCCAACGCATCGACAGTGCTGCCCTGGCGGTGACCCACCAGCAAGATCGACCGTCGGGGTTGTTGCGCATCAGCGCCCCGTTGGTCACTGGTACCCTGGAACTGGCCAACTGGCTTCCCGCGTTCCAACTGCGCTTTCCCGAGGTGCAGATTGACCTATCGTGCTCCGACCCTTTTGTTGACTTGATTGCCGAGCGTTTCGATGTGGCATTGCGTATTTGCGGGCCGCTGGAAGACAGCAGCCTGGTGGCGCGCCTGTTGCACGTCTCGCCCATGGTATTGGTGGCGTCTGGCGCCTATGTGCAACGAAGGGGGTTACCACGCAGCGCGCCGGATCTGATGGTGCATCAACTTCTGGCGTATGCATCGAAAAGCCCTTGGCTGTTGCAGTCTGAAAAGGGCGAAGCGTTTGCAGTTGCTCCTGGTTCCGGCTTTCGCACTGACACCATCACCGCGTTATATGCCGCAGCACTTTCGGGTTCCGGTATTGCAGCGTTCACTCAGGCCACGGTGCAGGCGGATCTAATGGCGGGTCGACTGGTGCGCATCCTGCCAGAGTACACCTTGGGCACACGTCATTACTACGCACTCTATCCTCACGCACAGCTTCTACCGGCCAAGGTTCGCGTCTTTGTGGAATTCATGACGCAGCACTACCGCGCCGAATAAACCTCGAATACCCTCACTGATCTTGACTCTCGCAGAGTATCGCGGCGCTGATTCCAGGCTATTTACGTCTCGATAAAGCGGACTGCCTCAATTGCTTTAAAAGCGTTTGGCCGCCACGTAGTTCTTATTCCAGTAGACGTTTTTAAGCGAGTCGATGCGTATTGATTTGCCGCTGCTTGGGGCATGAATAAAGCGGTTACCACCGATATAAACGCCCACATGGTTCACCAATTTTCGCCCGTTATGCTTGAAGAACACCGCATCGCCAGGCTTCAGTTGGGTGCGTGCAACCTTGGTGCCTTTGTGCTGCATCATCGATACCGTGGTGCGCGGCAATTGGATGCCGGCCTCGCTGCGAAACAGATACACCATCAGCCCGCTACAATCGAAGCCGCCGCTCACAGAACTGCCGCCCCAGCGATACGGGGTGCCGATCAGTTGATGAGCACGGCCGACGATCTTGTCGACGGGTAAGGATTTTTTACTGGCCGGCTGGGTGACGACGCTGGCATGGGAGCGCTTTTTTTCGGCCGCGAACGTAATGTCGGCCAAGGCGAAGTGAGCGCACAGGCAGCTCAGAGCTACAAGTGATTTAAGCGGGAACACAGTCAATACTCGGGTAACAGTTAAAGGGAAGTGTTTATTGCCTGCGTACGCTTGATCTGCAGGTTTAGGTTGCCGGGCTTACCTCCCGGCACCGTCGCGGCAGTAATACGCAGGCGAGAACCCCGCTCAATCCGCGTGATATCTGGCGGTTTGTGCGTCGAGTTCTTGCAGGGATTTCGCGAGCTTTTGCTTGCGCTTGTTGATCTTTTCAGCGTCGCCCGATTGCATGGCCTCGTTCAAATCTACCTCGCGCTCGCTGACTTCCTTCCTTGCTTTATCAGTTTTTTCCAGACGTTTTTTGTTCAGGCTTGCGTCTGTGCAGTAGGTCGTGACTTGTTTCAACGCGGTTTCCAGGCCTGCCTGCTGATGAGTTTTGCCGGCACTGCGCGCCTGCTCGAGTTGGGCACTGATTGCGTTTTGCTTGGCCATGCAGCCTGCGTTGTTTTGCGCGGCGTCACTGGCAAACACTGGCGTCGCGACGAGGCCGAAGAACGCCATGATTGCGGCAGCAATTTTGGGAGTCATGTCACTGTCCTTTCTCAAGTGCGCGGTCTAGGAGGTGTCGCGCAGTCGTGCAAAGGTAGCGAACGTTGGGGGGGGGCTGAATGAGACCTGTCTTGGTTCTGTAGCGAAAGGCAAAAACAAGACAAGTCTTAGATCGAAGGACATGCCTGACTTCTAGGATCTTGAGCTTCAAACACAAAAAGACGAGCCCACACGATGAAAAAGCTACTACCGTGTCTATTGATAGGCGCGATGACCAGCGCGTCCGCTTTTGCCGACAACTTCTATGGTGCTCTGCGCTTGCAAAGCGCTGACCAGCGATTGGCCCGCGCCGATCTCACCAGCCCTCGGATTGACTCGCGCATTAGCAGTCCCTCGCGTGACGCTGACCTGAGTGGCGCCATGTCCATTGGTTATGCGTTCACCGGTGGCTGGCGATTGGAGGGGGAGTACACAATTAACAAGGACTCGAAGTTCGACAGCTACTGGTCACCGTTCGATGCCAACGTAAACCGTATGGAGGTCTCGTCTGAGCGCTTTATGGTCAACGGCTTCAAGGACTTTGCGGTGACCGATGACGTCTCTTTCTACCTGATGGCTGGGCTGGGCGTGGCGCGTATTCGTTCCGAGGGTTACCAGACCAGTGCTGATCGACGCTTTGCCAACTATACCCAGAACAACTTCGCCTACAGTATGGGGTTGGGCATGGACTACAAATTTGATAAAAAAATTACCCTGGGCGGCGGCTATCGCTATGTGAACATGGGCAATATTGAGACCGGCCATAATACGTTTATCAACCGCATCAATGCCCGTGACGAGCAACTGAAAGGCAAGTTGTTTGAACAGAATCTGTTCCTGGAAGCCCGCGTCGCGCTTTAGTTTTTTGAGACAAGTCTCAAAGACTTGACGGTGCCGCTGCACAATAATGACGGCGCCGCAGGGATGGGGCACCTACGAGTTGTTTTACTAAAGGGCCTGCTGATTAGCAGGCCCTTTTTTTGTGTTGCCGGGTAGGTCGGCCTGTTGGCTGCTGACTATCGAGACGTGTCCCATGGAAGCATTTCACCGCGTTCAGGAAACTGATCCGCTTCAACTCCAATCCGAGCGATCCGATGTCCACTTTCCCCTTGCGAGTCCTGGTGTGTAAAGGCAAACACTTGCCAGATGATAGCGCTGTCAGGATGTTGCATCAGTTGGGCTGCAGCCACGTGTTGCTTGCCGACAGCGGCGAAAAGGCTATTGCTCTGCTCAAGGACTTCGGGCCGGTGGATGTCGCCTTGATCGATGTGCAAATGGTAGGCATCGATTGTCTGGATTTTATTCAGGCCGTTGGGTACGCGGGCTGTGTAGAGTCGGTCATCATCAGTAACGCGCACTCACCTGAGCTGAGTTGGGTGCTAGGTGAAATTATTGCGTTGCAAGGTCTGAAGCTATTAGGCGAAGTGAACGCTGATTTCGACGTTCAGGCACTGGCGACATTGCTCAGCGTACATTCGTGCGAAGCTTCCAATAGGCCTTCACCCACGCAGGGGAATGACGTAGCGGCAGATCAGGAAATTCGCCATGCGCTGGCCGACCTGCAGTTTTGCACCTGGTTTCAGCCCAAGTTCAACCTCCTTACGGGTAGCATTTACGGTGTCGAGGCGCTGGTGCGCTGGCATCATCCGGTTCAGGGCATCCTGTCACCGGCAGATTTTCTTCCAACTCTGGAGCGTCTTGGGCTTTTGGACAACTTGTTGTTAATTCAATTGCAGAGTGGTTTGGAGATGCAGCAGCGTGCGCGTTTGATTGGGCATGAACTGAAAGTGGCTTTTAACGTAGAGGCGGCTCAATTAGCCTGCGAGCGTTTTTCAGTGAAGGTCAAGCAGGTGCTGCAACGCTTTAACAGCGCGGGCAATGGCCTGATGTTCGAACTGACTGAGCGTACTGAACTGCAAACCTCCACAGCCACGCTGAACAATCTCGTACGCCTGCGGATGATGGGGTGTGAGTTGGCGATTGACGATTTTGGCTCGGGGTTTTCGTCGTTGCAACGCTTGTGCGAGTTGCCGTTTACCGAAATCAAGCTCGACCGCAGTTTCACGCGCAGGTTTCTCGAGGAGCCTCGCAGTAGAGTTGCCATCATCCATACGTTGGCATTGGGCAAAATGCTCGACATCCGCGTGGTGATCGAGGGCATTGAAACCCCGGCTCAGCGTGACGCGCTGGTCATGCTCGGCGCCGACTCGGGGCAGGGGTATCTGTGTGCACCTGCACTACTGGAAGAGCAATTGCTGGAGATGCTCGACCGCGGCAGCGCTTTCAAGGGAAACCGCTTCAACGTGATTCAAACCTGCGCGTGTTGATCGTTTTGCTCGCGCGCCGGTGAGCTGCAGGCAGCCTTGACTCACATGGTTTGGCGCCCATCAACGCGTTAGCGATGAGTATCTTTTTAGTCTTTCCAGACAAGTCTTAAATTCTTGCGAGGTACGCACTTATAAAGTGAGCGTTCATCAGGGATGGGGCGCTTACGATGTCCCTTAGTTTAGGAGCCTAATGATGCAGCAGGCCCTTTTTTTCGTAGGAGCTATTTCTAAGTGTGCCCTGTCAAGGCGTCTGATTTCCTCAGAAACCGGCCGGCCCACATTCCTCTTTGGAGTCATCGAATGCCTACTTCTCTGTTACGAGCAATAACCGTGAGGACCGCTCGTCATGGTGACTAAATCCTTACGCATCCTGGTCGTTGACGCCTGCCCTATGCAGCGCAAATTCATCGAGAAACTGTTCAACCGCCTGGGCTACTTCGGTATTTTCACCACCGATTGTGTCGCGGAGGCGTGGACGCTTAATCAATACAACGCTCAGCCGTTTGATCTATTGATCATGAACGTCAAGTTACTGGGCCATCCCCGTACCTTTTCACTGACTAATCCTGGTGCAGCATCCGTCAAGCAGATGCTGGTGTACGGGCTGCATGGTGGGCCGCGCGACACGGTAATCGCACAGAGCGAAAGCTCGGCCATGGAGTGGGTGCTGGGCCTGCCTGAGTTCTGGCGCGTCGCTGAGTTTATGCAGACGTTCGAGCAGCGGCAGAGTTTGAGCATGAGGTATGACGAGGTGGGTTGACTGAAGTGCCAGGGGATAGCTGCTGTCGATGAGACGTGCTTAGTCGACACGTACTCAGCAAGACGCGTAGGGATGAATGAGTACTTATGGATTGAATCGCCCTCAGTTTTCCAGACACATCCAAGGTCTGCAATTGGACCAGAGTGTGTAAAAACGCTTTCGCAAACGCTTGCTATGATTTCTGAGGATTTCATCGCAGGGATCGCCCATGAAGCGCTTTATCCAAGGTGAACATCGAGGCCAAGAAACCTTCCTTCCCGCAAGCCTCGACGATTACGTCACGGATGCCAATCCTGTGCGCGTAGTCGACAACTTTGTCGACGAACTGGACCTGGTCAAACTAGGTTTCGAGGGCGCCCTACCTGCTGATACAGGCCGACCGGCTTACCATCCCTCGGTCCTACTGAAGATCTACATCTACGGCTATCTGAACCGCATTTCATCGAGCCGGCGTCTTGAACGAGAAGCCCAACGCAACGTCGAGCTGATGTGGCTGACCGGGCGTTTGTTGCCCGATTTCAAGACCATTACCAACTTCCGAAAAGACAACAGCAAGGCCATCCGAGGTGTCTGCCGCCAGTTCGTGGTGCTGTGCCAACAGCTAGGACTGTTCGAAGAAAATCTGGTCGCCATCGGCGGCAGTAAATTCAAGGCCGTCAATAACAGCGACCGCAATATCACCAGCGCCAAGCTGAAACGACGGATGGAAGAAATTGAATCAAGTATCAATCGGTACCTGACTGCGCTCGACGAAACCGATCGTTAAGAACCCTCGGTCGCCCAGCCCAAGGCTGCTCGTCTGCAAGAGACAATCGACAAGCTCAAAGCTCAGATGAAAGAGGTGCAGGTCATTGAAATTCAGCTCAACGAATCACCGGATAAACAGGTCTCACTTACCGATCCAGACGCCCGTTCCATGATGACGCGTGGCACTGGAGTCGTCGGTTACAACGTGCAGACAGCGGTGGATACGCAGCACCATTTGATCGTTGCACATGAGGTGACCAACGTCGGTTCCGACCGCGATCAACTCAGCTCGATGGCCAAGCAGGCCCGCGAGGCGATGGCGTCAGATAAGTTGTCGGTAGTGGCTGACAGAGGTTACTTCAAAAGCGAACAAATCCTGGCTTGTCACGATGCAGGCAACACAGCCTATGTGCCCAAGCCGATGACCTCTGGAGCCAAGGCTGACGGTAATCGTCCGGCCAAGTCACCTACCGAACTCCAGCATTAAGGGCGATGGTGTCCGCGTATTTTTAAGCGAACGCGATCACCCTTATCGCTAGGATTTCCATGCGCCAACATAGCTCTTATCCCAAACCGTTCAAAGTCTAGGTCGTCCAGAAAGCGCAATGCGGCAAGGTGTGATTGCGGGACGCTTACCGTCGATAAGCGGAAAATCCAAAATAGTGGTTGCGCGGCCATTTTCGGTTAATATTTTCTGAGTGTTCGGCGCAAATTTTAAGAAAATCTTGGCGCGGTTAAGAAAATCTAGCCAACGACAGGGGAAAAATGGGAAATCTAGTGGGTTACGCCCTGTAGCGGTCTAATGAAACCGGACACCCATTTAGGCGAGAATGCTCGCCAGATAGAGTTGTCAGGCGTTGACGTGGGGGACAGGCCCAAGGTTACCTGGGCGAGCTTGTCCTCCTCACACGCAAAAAACCTAAGACAGGGCTTAGAATCTTGTTCTTGAGCCATCATTGGTTGGGACGCACTGCGATGGATATAGCGCTGATATGCCTGCTGATTGCAGTTTGCTTCGTAGCCATATTGATCTCCGGCATCGTGAGATGGGCGGGTTCATTCTTCCAGTGGCAGATTTTCCCTCAAGGTGCTGACTGCCATTACATGGGGCGCGATAAATCATTTACAACTTTCAGCGCTCGTCAGAGCAAGGCTTTTTAAAGTAATACAGGATACTCTAGCTAGATAATTTCCGTCTACAGCTTCCTGTGTGTGTGTAAGTTAAGTGCTAAGTTGAAGAAGATAAATGACAGAGGCTCCGGATTGAATGAATAATGAGTTGATGGTTTCGGCAATTTGTTGGGAAATGGATGCCGCAGTGTCTGCAAGTTTTGCGCATGCGATACCTAAGACGGATGATCTCCTGTTTTTTTGCCCTGACTGCCTTGTTGATGTCACAGCATCGATATCTATAAATAAGAACTGCTTCTTCAAGGCTCCTAGCCTGCATAGACCAGGTTGCCGCAATGAGAAGCGCCAAAGCAAGTCTTCCGGAGCTGGCGATCCTACTAAGTGGCCCTCTGCGAATCCTGATGTGATCATCCCGAGTCACCTAGGCGAGCTACCCAAACGCCGTCAGAAACAGAAACCTTCGATGTCCGAGCGGCAGGCATTGGCAAAGAGTGTTCAGCCTGGCGTTATCCTTCATCCGGGAACTCTGCGGGAAGTTGTGGATGCTTGGTTCACGATGACGATGAGTGATCGTAAGAAATACCCCCTGACCGTGGGTGTCGCTCAATTGAACTATTACGATGCGTTTGCTTTCTTGAGTGCGGGTGGAGACATCTCGTCGCTAGGGTGCGGGGGAGTTGTAGTTGTCGCTTCGGCCACTTCAAACAAGTTTGGCGGTTCTTTCTACGTGACCACTCGGGGTAGGTTTCAAGTCGGAGAGCAGATGCTGCCAATCAAAGCGAGGGTTCGGTCAAACGATCCTGATTTCAAGCTACTTGAGGATGGTAGAAAAGAAGTTCAGATCTTCTTGCACGGGGCTCCCCCGGCCCTCAATAGCGAGGGGAATTATTTTCATCCGCCGGCCGTAACGCCTTATACCGGCTTCGTAATCAAGCCAAAGAGCGCTGGTTGAGTTAGGGCGGGCAGCCTTGATGTTCAGTAGCACCGACGCGGATCGCAGGATCCGCAAGCAGAGGGTTCTGATCAAGATACCCGAGCATGACGTGATATCAGTGATGCTCGGGTCCTGTATGTGAGCGTCCAGACTTCCGGGCCGCGTCATTGGTCTGCTATTTTGGCCTTGGCACTACGCCATATTTTCTATCTTGCATATGAACCAAGTGTTTGATGGACGACTATAGACGTGCTCGCGAAGCGATCTCCTTGATCGCCCCGCGAATTGACTTGCCCTTAAGTCTACGTCACTTCAGCCATACACCGACCTGCTGCTCAGTTCCCTCTATAAACACCAAAGCCTCAACCTGACCTGCTTCGATCAAGTCTTGGCGAACGCCTTTTATCATTTCAAGCTGCGCAGCCCTGTCAACCAGTTCAACACGTGCTACCGGAGCCTTCATGGATTGGCGGGCGTCAGATTTTGCTTTGCGAATCGCAGATAGCACGGCACTAACACTCATCAATAAGCTTTCAATAGACGCGTCAGGAGAAGCATCCCCTTGCGGCCAAGACGCATTGTGCACTGAGCCGCAATTCCAAAATTGCCAGACTTCCTCACACACAAATGGCAGAAATGGCGCAAACAGTCGCTGCTGCACGCTCAGTGCATGTGCAAAAGCATTACGGGCCGAATGGCCTTCTGGTCGATAGGCGCGACGCTTGACCAATTCGACGTAGTCATCGCAAAACCACCAAAAGAACCCTTCGATACGCGAGAGCGCCACGCTATAGTCGTACGCCTCCAGCGCGAACGTAGCGTCCTGGACTACGCAGTCCAAGCGTTTAAGCATGGCCTGATCCAGCGGTTGGTCGATATCCCCGTTGTCATCCTTCGCAAAACCTTGAACCAACCTTGATAGATTGAACAGCTTGACGGCCAAACGGCGGCCGATCTTCATCTGCTGTTCTTCAAAGGCTGTATCACTGCCGAGCCGCGCTGAGGCTGCCCAGTAGCGCACACCGTCACTTCCATACTGGTCGAGCAAGGCTTGAGGGGTTACCACGTTACCCTTGGATTTAGACATTTTCTTACGGTCAGGATCAAGAATCCACCCAGAGAGCGCGACATTACGCCATGGCACGCAACCGTGTTCAAAATGGCTGCGTACCAGAGTTGAGAATAGCCAAGTGCGGATTATGTCGTGACCTTGAGGCCTGAGATCCATGGGGTATATTTTGGCGAACAATGCGTCGTCATCTCCCCACCCTCCGGCGATTTGAGGCGTCAGCGAGCTGGTGGCCCACGTATCCATGATGTCCTGTTCGCCGACGAAACCATTCTGTTGCCCACGTTGCTCTGGTCGATACCCAGGCGGAGTATCCAGGTTCGGATCAACTGGCAGGCTTTCCTCGCGGGCAATAATAGGAGTGCTGTAGTCGGCTTCGCCTTGTGCATCCAGCCCATACCAGAACGGAATCGGCACGCCGAACGTGCGCTGACGACTGATTAGCCAATCACCATTCAACCCGCCTACCCAATGCTCGTAACGCCTGAGCATGTGCTGCGGATGCCAGTCCAGCATCTGGCCAGAGGCAAGCAACACGTCCCGCAGGCTCGCGTCGCGTCCGCCGTTACGCAAGTACCATTGCCGAGTGGCGATGATTTCCAAAGGCTGGTCGCCTTTTTCAAAGAACTTCACAGCGTGTTGAATCGGTCGCGGTTCATCTCGCATAGCGCCGCAGTCGCGCAACATCGGCACGAGTTGCTTACGAACCTGGGACAAATTACGCCCGGCCAAGCCTGCATAGGCCTGTCGGCTGCGTGGTGTCGTCAACCAGGCGGGAGTCTCAAGCAACAGGCGTCCATCTTTTCCCAGTATTGACCGCGTGGGCAACTGCAACTCTCGCCACCAAATCACATCGGTAAGATCGCCAAAGGTGCAGACCATCACCAAGCCGGTGCCCTTGTCAGGATCACCCAACGGGTGTGCCAGCAGCGGTACGTCCAAGTCAAAAATTGGCGAGCGCACGGATTGTCCGAACCGCGCCTGATAACGAACGTCGTCCGGGTGAGCCACCAGCGCCACGCATGCCATCAGTAGCTCAGGCCGAGTGGTAACAACCCTCAATGCGTCGCCATCAGCCGTCTCAAAGCTGAGTTCGTGATACGCACCAGCGACCTCGCGCTCTTCAAGCTCTGCTTGAGCCACGGCTGTCTGGAACGTTACATCCCACAGGCATGGAGCTTCCTGGCTATAAAGTTCGCCACGCTGATAGTTACGAAGCAAAGCGCGCTGACTCGCTCGTTGAGAGCGCTCATCAATGGTGGCATATGAAAGGCTCCAATCAACGGACAAGCCCAGTTGCACGAAGAGTGCACGGAACGCTTGCTCATCAATGGCTGTCAGTTCGTGGCACAACTCGATGAAGTTGCGCCTACTGATGACAGTAAAGTCACCTCGCTTTAATGGAATGGGCTCAGGTGGCCTGAAATCAGGCTGATAAGCTGCCAGCGAGTCGCAACGTACGCCATAGAAATTCTCGACCCTGCGTTCGGTAGGCAAGCCGTTGTCGTCCCAACCCATGGGGTAGAACACAGCCTTACCTCGCATGCGCTGGAATCGAGCGATGATATCTGTGTGGGTATAGCTGAAGACATGACCGACATGCAACGAGCCTGAGGCCGTCGGCGGGGGTGTATCGATGGAGAACACAGCGTCGCGTTGGGCTGTGTGGTCAAAGGCGTACGTGCCTTCGAGCTGCCAACGTTGAGACCAGCGTGTTTCAAGGTTTTCGAGCGAGGGGGTGACAGTTTGACCGTTTAGAACTTCATCACGTTTAACGGTGACATAGCATCCTCCTGTTAATATCAAAGGGCACAACAGTAAGTGCGCGCCGGGGTGAAATTTATATTGAATCGCCTTTGAAAAGTAAACCCCCCCAATCAACATTTACCATCGTAGTTCAATGCAACTGACGGCTCGTCCAAGAGGATGCATTCAGATTTACATCACCTGCGTAGCCCATTTATGCGGCAGCAGTTCGGCGATGTCACGTGCACGCTGTGTTGGCAGTCGAGCCAGAACGTCTTTCAAGTAAGCATATGGGTCATGCCCGTTGAGCTTCGCCGACTGGATCAGACTGATCAGCACCGACGCGCGTTTGCCACTGCGCAACGATCCTGCGAAGAGCCAATTCTTGCGTCCAAGAGCCCATGGCCGGATCTGTTGCTATATGTGGTTGTTATCAATAGGCACCGCGCCGTCATCCAGATAACGTGACAATGCTGGCCAGCGTTTCAGGCTTTAATCCAGAGCCTTGGCAATGGCCACGCCATCATGCACAAGCTCGCGCTGGGCGATCATCCAGGCGTGCAGCCTATCCATCACGGGGACGGCTTTTTCTTGCCGTATTCGTCGCCGTAAATCTGGCTTCAGGTCGCGGATCTCACTTTCGATTTCGTATAGCAACTGGATAGAGTGCAGTACCTGCTCGGCGAGCGCGCTCTTGTTCGTGGCATGCAGGTCGAAGAACTTGCGCCGGGCATGGGCCATGCAACCGATTTCGGTGACGCCCAATGCGAAACTGGCCTTGTAGCCACCAAAATCGTCGCACACCAGTTTGCCTTTCCAGTCTTGCAGGAAGTTGCGCGCATGCTCGCCCGAGTGGCTTGGGCTGAAGTCGTACACCACTGCGCTGATATCGGCTGATGCGGTGGTCGCGTAGGCCCAGATGTAGCCACGATAGGTTTTCTTTGCGCCCGGCATGAGCACCTGTACCGGTGTTTCATCGGCGTGCACCACGCCGTGGGTGAGCACCACTTCGCGCAGGGCATCAACCAGCGGTTGCAACTGCACACCGCAGTCGCCGACCCACTTGGCCAAGGTAGATCGCGGGATGGCAAAGCCAGCCCGACCAAAGATCTTTTCCTGGCGATACAGCGGCAAATGATCACCGTATTTGGCAACCATCACTTGAGCCAGCAGCCCGGCAGTGGGGATGCCTTTGTCTATGATCTGCGCGGGGACGGGTGCCTGGATCAGCGTTTCGCAGTCATCACAGACCCATTTTCCAGGGACATGGCGCTCGACGGTAAAGACGCCAGGCGTGTAGTCCAGCTTCTCGCTGACGTCCTCGCCGATACGCTTGAGTGCGCAGCCGCATTGGCAGTGAATATTGTCAGGTTCGTGATGGATCAACGTGCGTGGAAACTCTGGCGGCAATGCAGTGCGCTTGGGCTTTTGTTTTTTCTCTGTCGCCGCTGGCACTGTTTGCAACGCCTGAAGCTCTGCTTCAATCGCCGCGATATCGGTATCGATCAGGTCATCTAGCAGGCTGGCCTGCTCAGGATTCATCTGCTCGCTACGCTTGGCAAACTTCAAACGCCTAAGTTGGGCAATCTCGTGTGTCAGTTTCTCGATCACCGTTTGATCGCGGTTGATCTTCTTGCGCATGGTGTCGACTTGCGACAGCAACTGCGCTGCTAATGCGCGCAGTTGGTCGAGGGACATTTGGTCGGGATTGGGAGAAGAAATCATGCCCCGGATTTTGGCAGAATGGGCGGTTCGCGGCGATAGACCGATAGGCTAATGGCAGCCCTTAAAGCAGTGTGATCGCCCCGCCGGAACCTGCGCGCTGCCAGGGTAGGCCCAACACCAGAGCTTGGAGTTGCTCGGTGTCCAATTGCATTTCAGAGCTACGACGAATGCTTGGCCAGTGGAACCTACCCTGGTTCAACCGGCGAGCTGCCAGCCAGATACCGAAGCCGTCGTGGACTAGAACCTTCATGCGAGTGGCACGACGGTTGGCAAATAGATAAGCACAGTGCGGCTTCGCCGCACCGAACACCGCAATCACCCTGGCTAACGCGGTTTCGGTGCCCGCTCGCATGTCCATCGGCTCAGTAGCTAGCCAGATGAAGTCGATGCGGATCATCGCAGCAGGTCTCGAAGAAAAGTCGCGCAGGCAGCAGCATTGTCGCTTGGCCAGTTCACTTTGACGGTACCGCGCGGGTGCTGGATCTCAACGCAGATATTCGACGATGCAGCTTGCGAATTTGATCCGGCCAGTTGCATGGGTAACGGAATAAATGCGGGTTGCAGCGCCGTGCTTTTCTGCGCCTGCACCCGAATCCATTTATGGACGAGGTTTGCATTGAGGCTATGGCTGAGTGCGATGCTCGCAATCGAAGCGTCGGGCTGGACACACTCTTGATTGACCTGAGCTTTGAAGGATTTGGAATAGGAACGGCGTGTTGGCTGCATAAAATATCCGCTTAAAAGTCTAGAACTGGTGCCCACTTAAATTTAAGTGCACACCATGTCTCGGCTTTGCGGGGCTGGGTAGATGACTTGACCGGACGGTTACGGCTGACGGGCGTTTCAATAACGATGCCTTCATCTATGACGCGGCAAAAAAGGAATACATTTGTCCCGCTGGAGATGCGTTGATCTGGCGCTTTTCCAGCGTTGAAAAAGGCCTGAAGTTGCACCGTTACTTGAGTTCTAATTGCCAGGGATGTGTGCTGAAATCGAAGTGCACACCGAGCAAGCAACGGCGAGTTCGGCGATGGGAGCATGAAGCCGTATTGGAGGAAATTCAGAACGGGCTGAGCAACGCGCCGGACATCATGCGAGTCCGCAAGCGTAAGGTCGAGCATTCCTTCGGGACACTCAAACAATGGATGGGCGCCACACATTTGCTGACCCGAAAGCTGGCCGGGGTAAGTGAGGTGATGAGCTTGAACGTCCTCGCCTACAACTTTAAGCGAGTCATGAAAATTTTCGGTACCAGCGGTTTAATGAATGCGCTGTCGGCCTGAAGAGGTCTGTATTTTGGCCACCCAGCAAGGTAGAAGCGGTGCTAGTGGCTCCCAGACCCTCGTGATGATCTGCAGGACTTGTTGTGAGCAATTACTCAGCTAACAACCGTCAGCGCTGCGGGCCGACAGTGCATCAGTGCGTTTTTAGACACTCTGGGACGAAAGCGGGCTTAGGGTTTCGTGTGGGCATTACGGATTGGCTTCATCACTATCGAGCCTTCAACCAATTCGATACTCAGTAAATCACCGAGACTGACGTTCAGCGCTGCAAGGACATCGGGAGGAAGATCGATAATGACGTCTCCGCTACCATCGCCAGGATGTTGGCATTTCACAATCGCCCTAAAGGACTCACTCATTTTACGTTTACTCCACTTTCGGCTGATGCGCAGATCCCATCAAGGTGATTGCATGTAGCAAGGTAGATGACGGTTCGCCCTAACGCTGCCTGAGTGAGCAAATTCGCAGGCTCCCGAGTTCCTAGTGATCTCTCAGGAAGCATCAAAATTTCTTGCGGTTGCTCACGAAGTACCGATACTTCATATTCTATGACGGCAAAATACTAGAGTCAGAATCTTACACGCTGCGTAGGCCCTACAGATCGTCCTGTGGCGGCCATACTATGTCCTGCCACCGACACTTACTTAGCTTCTAAGCTCTATGATGAGTTAGCGTCGTTTTATCTCTTTTGATAGACCCGGATGCTTGCGAATCGCGCGAAAATCCATTCCTCTTGGCCTTTACTGGTTGAAAGGGATCACGTGGCTCCCGTGTAGCTAATCGCCTAAGCCTTAGGTGGGAGAAATATCAGCACCTATTCACGTTTGATACGGCGATCCCGACTGGTTAGCGGAGAGTCGTGCTGCACCGGAGGTTATTTTGTATCTGCAAAATGCAGGCGCCTGACAGAGGTCATGCTTCCAACGGGCTCAAGCTCCTTACCCTTATCAAGGCTCACCGACAAGAATTGGCGTTCCGCACTAATCTCTGAACCAGCCAGGCTACGAGCTTCGGCTTGATACTGAGCAGCAAGCGACTGTTTTGGATTACCTTTAGAAGTCTTCACGGAAATCCTCGCTAATATGGAGTGAAGGTCAATGCTAGGTCCATTCAATGTGCCGTCCAATTGAGTCGGATGCAAGGCAGATCCTATGTTTGATAGCGACTAGCTCCATCACGCCTTCCTCTCGGCCAGAAGCTGTATTTACCCTGTAATTAACGGGGATACGAAACGGCTATGCTAGACGAACGTTCCACAGCCGTCATTCAGACCGAAGTTTTTTGGCGAGAGTTATCCCGCGGTATTTCATTGCCGGAGCGAATATGCAGAAATGCCAACTTTCTTCTGCACCACTGCCCTAGCCCTGTATTCAGACCTACGATTGCGCGTTGAGGCATGTCGGCATGGACAACAACGAAATTCTACGCAACATCCAACCCCTTTGTAGCGAGGCATCCAAATGCATGGATCGCGTAGCATCGGTTTCTCACCAGGCTGAAAAGGTCTTTGAGGACCGAAATGCTGCTGCACAATGGATGTCAAGGCCGAACCAAGCCCTTGATGGCAAGGAACCAATTCTGCTCTGCGAAACCGAAATTGGTGCGAAGCAAGTCCGCCGTGTACTCCATGCCCTGGAGGCTGGCGGGGTGGTTTGATGAGGCTGAGCTATGCCGGCGATCTCGGGCATGCCTTTCTCGATGTGAACTGATAAAAATTATGCGCGAAGCCGCTGAATCGGATAGTAGGTATGGCATGGGCTTTGCTAACTGCCAAAAAGACTTTGTCACCGGTTCTGAAGCGCCGAAGGCTCCAAGGTGCTGTTCAACCACGGCTTGTGGCCGGCGGCGTTGCAGATCTGAGGCCAAGCCCCTTACGGCGGCCAGGCCAACTCGTACGTGGTGCACCGCGAAGACGCGCATTGGGTCGACGGCAAACTCACTGCCGAGGGCATGCAGCCGCTGCGTTTGAGCAACTTGCCAAACACGCCCACGAAAAAGGCCTGTTGACCGGCGCAACCGTGCACGACTTCAATCGCTGGGCCCAGGCCGAGTTCAGCATCGACGGCGTGCGTGAACACCTGCCGCTCGATGGCCTCGCGGTGAAGTACGGGGACGGCACACCAAAGTGAAACTGGCGCAGACGACCAGCATCGGTCCACCACCTTACCCGGACACCCATTTGGACAACGCGGCGGTGACTTACTACAGCCCGGTCGCGACACTGGTGGATTTGATAGTGAACGATCTGAGTCTCAGGATGGGACAAATGGTCATGCAAAAACAAAATACTTCCGCACTGTCTCTACCACTTCCCAAGTTCCTTTCATGCCAGGTTCAACTATAAAAATATCCCCCGTTCTAAGGTGGATAGGGTCTTTTCCATCGGGAGTGATTATGCAATATCCTTCCCTAAAATCGCAGTATTCCCATTTCAGATAATCAACTCGCCATTTTCCTGGGGTACAGATCCAAGTGCCCATGATCTTGCTACCGTCTTCGGAGGTGTACGCGTTGAGGTTGACCGTGTGTGGGTCACCTTCGAGTTTTTCCCATTTGCATGCATCAAGGACCGGGAGAGGGTGGGTGTTGCGCAAAACAACAATAGGTTCAGACATGGCGTTACCAAATAGATGATATACGAGAGTCACCACGGTACTGGGAGACGCGGCAGGCCAGGTGTCTGAAGTCGACGTTCAGGTATCTATAAGCGCGGAATCAACGATTCACATCAAGCTCGTTCAGACGCTTTGGTTGGGAGAGGATGTTGAGTAGAGGCATTAGTAGGGGCTGGAATCAGGGGTTCTGCCTGCGTGAGGGGTAGAAAATGACTTAATTTTTACATTATTTTTGACTGGTATGGACATGAGGGTAATATGGGTTAAAGCCTTTATTCTCGTGGGCTTAGGCTTGCGTCCATAGAGCCTCATGAAGCCGGTGCAACCTGTGGCAGTATTCCCACTTCACGTACTCCACTCGCCATTTGCCCGGGGTGCAGATCCAGGTGCCCATGATCTTGCTGCCGTCTTCGCTGGTGTAGGCGTTGAGGTTGACGGTGTGGGGGTCGCCTTCGAGTTTTTCCCATTTGCAGGCGTCCAGCACCGGCAGTGGGTGGGTGTCGCGCAGTACGGTGATCGGCTTGGACATGATGATTCCGAGGCAGTGGAAGGGAAGTCCGAACCCTATCGCCTTGGGCCGCCCGCCTGTGGTCTGAACTCGACATCGGGATGCCCAGAAGCGCAGGCGGCCGTTGATCCTGATCCCCTGTAGGAGCGAGCTTGCTCGCGAAGGTCGTTAACGATGACGTTGGCATTCTGACTCCACGCGGGGCCCTCGAGTTTTTCGCGAGCAAGCTCGCTCCTACAGGGGGCAATGCCTGACCGGGCGCTTTGAAACATCCAATCACCAATCAGCCATTTCCTCGCAGTAAGTGCGAAAGATTTCCCGCTTTGCGCTGGAATTCGCAAGAATATTTACAGCTGGCCCTCGTATCATTCACCCCAGTAACGACCGAGAGCCTTGAAATGAATCCAATAACAACGTGGTGGGACATCAGCCCGCCCTTGAGCACCGCGACCCCGACCTGGCCGGGTGATACACCGTTTCAGGAAGAGCGCGTGTGGCAGTTCGGCCCCGAGTGCCCGGTGAATGTCGGGCGCATCACCCTGTCGCCCCACACCGGCGCCCATGTGGACGCGCCGTTGCACTACAGCGCTGACGGTGCGCCCATCGGCGAAGTGTCCCTGGATGTGTACATGGGCCCGTGCCGGGTGCTGCATTGCCTGGGCAGCGGCGCGCTGGTGCAGCCACATCAGTTGGAAGGCCGCCTGGAGAACCTGCCGGAGCGTGTGCTGTTGCGCACTTATCAACAGGTGCCGCTGGATACCTGGGATTCGAATTTCACCGCCGTCGCCCCGCAAACCGTCGAGCTGCTGGCCAGCCTCGGTGTGCGCCTGATCGGCATCGACACGCCGTCCCTGGACCCGCAGCAGTCCAAGACCATGGACTCCCACAACGCCGTCGCCCGTCATGGCATGGCGATTCTCGAAGGCATCATTCTCGACGAGGTGCCGGAGGGCGATTACGAGTTGATCGCGCTGCCGCTGCGTTTTGCCAACCTCGATGCCAGCCCGGTACGAGCCATTCTCCGCCCGCTCAAGGAGCCCACGCGATGAGCCAGTGTCCTTTCTCCCCTGACTACCAGCCGCCGGAAGAATGGCATAACGCCGAGCTGAATTTTTCCGAGTCCATGAGCTATGGCGACTACCTGGACCTGGGCAAAGTACTCAGCGCCCAGCATCCGCTGTCGCCGGACCATAACGAGATGCTGTTCATCATCCAGCACCAGACCTCGGAGCTGTGGATGAAGCTGATGCTCCACGAACTCAAGGCCGCGCGTGAACACGTACGCCTGGGTGAGTTGCCACCGGCGTTCAAGATGCTGGCGCGGGTGTCGCGAATCTTTGACCAACTGGTGCACGCCTGGGCGGTGCTGGCGACCATGACGCCGTCGGAGTACAAGTCGATTCGCCCGTACCTGGGCCAGTCGTCGGGCTTCCAGTCGTTCCAGTACCGGGAAATCGAATTCATCCTCGGCAATAAAAGTGCGGCGCTGTTGCGGCCCCACGCCCATCGCCCGGACTTGTTGAACGAGTTGAAAGTGGCGATTGCCACGCCGTCGCTGTATGACGAGGCGATCAGCCTGATGGCCAAGGCCGGGCTGGCGATCGACCCCAAGCGTGCCGAACGCGACCCTACGGCGCCGACGGTTCACGATGAATCCGTGGAGGCGGCGTGGCGCGAGGTTTATCGCGACCCGAGCCGTTACTGGGACCTGTACCAACTGGCCGAAAAGTTTATCGACTTGGAAGATTCCTTCCGCCAGTGGCGGTTCCGCCATGTCACCACCGTGGAGCGGATCATCGGCTTCCAGCCCGGTACGGGCGGCACCGAAGGCGTGGGCTACCTGCGCAAGATGCTCGACACCGTGCTGTTCCCCGAGCTGTGGCGAGTGCGTTCCACGCTGTAATCAAGGCCCAACAAAAAGCCCCGGTACTCACCAGTACCGGGGCTTTTCATTTGGAATGCGATCAAAATGTGGGAGCGGGCTTGCTCGCGAAAGCGGTGGGTCAGTCAATACATCAGGTGACTGACAGGACGCCTTCGCGAGCAAGCCCGCTCCCACACAAGCCCGCTCCCACATGGGTTATTGCGCTGTTACTGCCTTCGCGTTATTCAAGCGCAACCGGTACGCCACATAGATAATTCCGACCCAAACCGGAATCGCATACACCGACGCCCGCACACCCGGAATCGCCAGCATCACGCAGATGATCATCAGCATGAACGCCAGGCACAGGTAGTTGCTGAACGGGAACCAGAAGGTCTTGAACGTCGGCACCACGCCTTGCTCGCCCATGGCCTTGCGGAACTTGATGTGGGTCAGGCTGATCAGCGCCCAGTTGATCATCAGCGAGGCAACCACCAGCGCAAACAACAGCTCCAGTGCGTCATGCGGTGCGACGTAGTTGATCACCACGCACAGCAGCGTCACCAGGGCCGAAATACCCAGGGCACGCAGCGGCACGCCTTGCTTGTTCAGCTTCATCAGCGCTTTCGGCGCATCGCCTTGCTCGGCCAGGCCGAACAGCATGCGGCTGTTGCAGTACACGCCGCTGTTGTACACCGACAGCGCCGCGGTCAGGACCACGAAGTTGAGGATGTGAGCGGCGGTGTCGTTACCGATCAGCGAGAAGATCTGCACGAACGGGCTGCCGCTGTAGGCATCGCCCGATGCGCCGAGGGTTTGCAGCAGTTGATCCCATGGGTACAACGACAGCAGCACGGTAAGTGCGCCGACGTAGAAAATCAGGATCCGGTACACCACCTGGTTGATCGCCTTCGGGATCACCTTGCGGGGTTCGCTGGCTTCGGCGGCGGTAATACCCACCAGCTCCAGGCCGCCGAACGAGAACATGATGAACGCCATGGACATCAACAATCCCATGCCGCCGTTCGGGAAGAACCCGCCGTGGCTCCACAGGTTGCTCACCGAGGCTTGCGGGCCGCCGGTGCCGCTGAACAACAGGTAGCAGCCGAGCACGATCATGCCGACAATCGCCACCACCTTGATGATCGCGAACCAGAACTCGGTCTCACCGAAGAACTTCACGTTGAGGGTGTTGATCAGGTTGACCAGCACAAAGAACACCACCGCACTGATCCAGGTCGGAATCTCCGGCCACCAGAACTGGATGTACTTGCCTACCGCTGTCAGCTCGGCCATGCCCACCAGCACGTAGAGTACCCAGTAGTTCCAGCCGGCGAGGAAGCCTGCGTAACCGCCCCAGTATTTGTGGGCAAAATGGCTGAAGGAGCCGGCTACCGGTTCCTCGACGATCATCTCGCCCAGCTGGCGCATGATCAGGAACGCGATGAAACCGGCTACCGCATAGCCCAGGATCATCGACGGCCCCGCCGACTTGAGCACGCCCGCCGAGCCGAGGAACAGCCCGGTCCCGATCGCTCCTCCCAAGGCAATCAGCTGAATATGCCGGTTCTTCAGGCCACGCTTGAGGCCCACCGGGTTAACCATGTCATCCGCCATTAACATTCCCTTCTACTTGTTTTTTTCAGGGTTGATCGCACACCGAACCAGCCCCTCATACCGCTGAGGGGTCAGATATTACTCTCGGTAAACTTTTCGTAATACAGCTGAACGCCATCAAGTGCCTGATCCAGCAGCCATTGTTTGATGGATTCGACCATCGGCGGCGGGCCGCACACGTACATATCTGCCGATTGATCCCGCAATTCGGCCAGGTCGAAATGCTCGGTGAGGTAGCCACGCTTGCCGGCCCAATCGGAAGGCGGATCGCTGAGTACTTCGGTGTAGCGAAAGTTTGGGATTTTTTCGGCATAAGCGGCGATGCGGACGGCCTCGCACAAATCGGCCCGACCGCGCACGCCGTAATACAGGTGCACCGGCTGTTGGCAGGCGCTGGCGGCCAGGTCATCAAGCATGCCGAGCAGCGCCGATAAGCCGGTGCCGCCAGCCACCAGCACCAGCGGCCGGGTGACATGCCGGAGGTAAAAGGCACCCAATGGCGCCTCCAGCAGCAGCTCATCGCCTACCTGGCAGCGCTCGCGGATGTAGTTGCTCATCACGCCATCGGGCAGCAGGCGGATCAGGAACTGCAACTGATTACCCGGGCGGTTGGCGAAAGAGTAGGAACGCCAACTGTCGGTGCCGGGAATCGACAGGCGGGCGTATTGGCCCGGCAAAAAGTCCAATGAGTTTTCCAGCTGCAGGTGCAGGATCGCGGTGCTGGTCGAGATCTGCTGCACATTGCTCACCGTGCTGCGGATTTGTACTGGGCCCGGCGCGTTGCACAGGCTGGAATCAAAATCGAAATAAAACGCCGCGTCGGACTGGACCCGGGTCTGGCAACTGAGCATTTTGCGTTGTTGCAGGTCGAGGCTGGAGAGGGCTTCCTCATCCACATAGTCCTGAGTGAAATCGCCGGACTCGCAACGGCCCTGGCAGGTGCCGCACACGCCTTCGCGGCAGTCGAGCGGGATCTTGATGCCGTTGCGCAAGGCTGCGTCCAGCAGGATCTCATTGGCGCCCACCGGGAAAAACAGGGTTTTGCCGTCGGCAAAACTGAAGGCCACTTTGTGATTCATTCGCAGAACTCCGCGAGTTTGATGGTTATGCCTGACGAGCAAGCTTTTGTGGTGAGGGGGCTTGTCCCCCGTTGGGCTGCGAAGCGGCCCCAAATCCAGGCACCGCGATCCGTCTGTCAGAGTGCGTTTACCTTCTTGGGGCTGCTTCGCAGCCCAACGGGGGACAAGCCCCCTCGCCACAAGGTCGCGCTCGCCACAAAAGCTCGCTGTCACAGGTGATAGAAATCCAGCACCGAGTTGATGGTGTCGTTGAGCAGCAGCGCATGCTTGCGGGTGATCAGCCAACTGTCGCCATCGGGCTTGAGGCTGTAAGTGGCGCTGCCGTAGAACTGCTCCGACGTCGCCAGCCGATAGAACAGCGTGTGCCAGTTCAGCTTCACTTCCAGCAGCCCGCCCGCCTGCTCGGCAATCCGCACGTTATTGATCAGATGCAGCGTCCTCGGCATCGGCGTGGCCGACGCGGCCTTGCCCGTGCGCAGGCGAAACACCCGATCCTCCAGGCCCGAGCGGTTGGCGTAGTAGATCAGCGACATCTCGCGCTTCGGGTCGCGGGTGTAGACGTGTTCCGAATCCCACTGCGGCAGATGAAACTCACTCTGCGGGTCGAACAGCTGCACATACGCGTCCCAATCCTGGGCATCGCACAGCTCGGATTTACGGTAAAAAAACTGCTCGATCCGGTACTGCAATTGCGCATTCATCATTTCACCTCCCGCAGTTTCAGGGCTTGGGCATCGAGCCCGTCCAGCAGGAATTTCTGCCAGTTGCGGTGCTGGTTGACGTACAGCCCTTCGTGGGTGAATTCGGTGCCGGTCATCGCCGGCTGGATGCCGATGGATTCGCTGTTGGGCGTCGGCCCGGTTTCCCAGCGATGGCTGCCACGGGAGATATCGCTCCAGCGCTCCAGGCGGCCCTGGAAGCCGCGCTGGGCTTCGCGAAATTCCACCAGGTCATCCGGCGTGCCCATACCGGAGACGTTGAAGAAGTCCTCGAACTGGCGAATGCGGTTTTCTCGGTCGGCGTCAGACTCGCCTTTCACCCCCAGGCACTGGCTGATGATCTCGGTCTTGTTCCAGGCGATGGGGCGGATGATCCGCAACTGCGAGCTGATCTGGTCGAGAAAGAACAGGCTCGGGTAGATGTTCAGGTTGCGCAGGCGGTGCATCATCCACTCGGCTTTTTGCTGGCCGTGCTCTTCGATCAGGCGCGGCATGATGGTGGCGTAGCCGGAGCGGACCGTCGGATTCGGCATGTCACTGAACAGCAGGCTGTGGCCATTGTTGAAGGCGAACCAGCCGTCATCGGTATTCGCGTCGCCGGCGCCGAGCTTGCTGTAGTCCAGGGTCGTGCCAGAGCCGGTACCGTTTTCAGTGTTGACCTGCTGGCGGTGCTGCACCGTGGCCACGTAGTTGTAGTGCACGGTGCTGACGTGATAACCGTCCAGGCCGTTTTCGTTTTGCAGTTTCCAGTTGCCGTCGTAGGTGTAGGCCGATTTGCCCGGCAGCACTTCCAGTTCACCGGTGGCCGACTGGGCGACCATCATGTCGAAGAACACTTTGGCGTCGCCGAGGAAGTCTTGCAGGCTATTGGTGCCGTTCACGTCCAGGCTGATAAACACGAAGCCCTTGTAGCTCTCGATCCGCGCCTTTTTCAGGCCGCGAGTGGCTTTGTCGAACCCCTCCGGGTATTCCCCCGGCGCCTTGACCTTCACCAGCCGGCCATCGCTCTTGTAGCACCAGGCGTGGAACGGGCAGGTGAAGGTGGACTGGTTGCCCTTGCCGACCCGCGTCAGGGTGGTGCCGCGGTGCTGGCAGGCGTTGATCAGTGCGTTGAGCTGGCCCTCACCGTCGCGGGTGATGATCATCGGCTGGCGCCCGGCGCGCATAGTGATGAAGTCATGCTTGTTGGCCAATTCGCTTTCGTGGCAGGCGTAGATCCAGTTCTTTTCGAAGATCAGTTCCATCTCCAGATCAAACAGCTCCGGCTCGGTGAACATGTCCCGGGCGATGCGGAACACTTCATCCACCGGACGAAAGTCCAGGCAGCCTTCGATAAAGCTTTTCCACTGCTCGACGCTTCTTGCACCACTCATGGGAGGCACCTTTTTGATAATGGCTAAACGGGTAGGCCATTAAGAGGCTGCGGCGGGGTGGCGGGCTATCCGGTTAATGGGGGAAGGTGGGCCACTTAGTTGGGCACCAAATACCCACGGCGGTGCAGGGCAGTGGTGGAATGCGCTACTGTCTAGCAAGGCGATTGTCGGAAAAGTCGGCGTGTTATCCACTTAATCGACGGTTGCTATCCACCCAGTGGCAATGCCGCTGGCGTGGCGCAAAACTTGCTGTTGCTCTACCAGGACGCGCCGTCAGAGCGCGCCGGCCACAATTGCCGTGGGTGCCCCGTGATGAGTAGCAATACACGCGATATACGTATCGAGCGCTTCGACCTTGAAGGCGCCTGCAGCTGGATGTCCGGCATTTGCGGGCCACACCGGCTGCAGACCGCGACGCCAGAGCGCATCCGTTTTCACCACAGCGCCAATGTGTTCAAGTCCCGCGCCACCACGCTGGGGATTATTGAGTACGGCACCGACGTCACGATCGACATCGAAGACGCCGAGCACTTCAGCAGCTACAGCCTGAGCCTGCCGCTGGTGGGCGAGCAGGAACTGAGCAAGAACGGCGAACGGCTCAGTTCCAACCGCGACCAAGGCGTAATCATCTCGCCCAATGAGCATCAAGTGCTGGCGATTTCCGGCGACTGCCGCAAGTTGCAGGTGGTGATCACCCGCGCGGCGATGAGCGAATCCCTGGAAGGCCTGCTGCAACGGCCGATTGAAGCGCCGCTGCGCTTTGAGTCGGTGATGGATGCAGTGGATGGCGCCTCGGCGTCATGGTGGCGTATGGCGCGGTATTTCATTGCGGAGCTGGAGCGTAGCAGCGAGCTGTATGACCAAGCGGCGTTTACCCGGGATCTCGAAAGCTCGCTGATCAAGGGCCTGATTCTCGCCCAGCCGAATAACTACTCCGAAGAACTGCGGGACGTGCTGGGGGTGAAGCTGCCGCACTATCTGATCCGTGCGCGGCAGTACATCCACGACAACGCCCGGGAAGCGGTGCATCTGGAGGATTTGGAGACGGCGGCGGGTGTATCGCGCTTCAAGCTGTTCGATGCCTTCCGCAAATACTTTGCCCTGTCGCCTATGGCCTATTTGAAGAAATACCGCCTGGGGGCCGTACGCCAGGAAATCCTCGAACACGGCTCGACTCGCACCATCTCCGAGATCGCCCTGGGTTGGGGCTTTACCCATTTGGGGCGATTCTCGGCCGAGTACCGCAAGCTGTTCGACGAATCCCCCAGCCAGACGCTGCAACGCAACGACGCACGGCGCATGCGGGGATGAACACTTTACTCAAAAACAA
>NZ_JAXCIS010000022.1:0-12847 GCF_034044025.1 Pseudomonas sp. SED1 | reverse complement strand
TGATCTTGAACTTAGGCGCCCCGTTAAACCACGCTGGCCGAACGCAGGCAGTACGGAGCGGGTAAACCGGCAGGACGCCGGTTTAGCCGCGACGGGGCAGGGACGCCCCGTCGCGGCGGCCCGCTTCGTGGTGCCGGAGTGAGGGCACACCGAGCCTAAGCGAGGTGCCGAGTGGTGGGGCAAGAGCGTTTTGCTTACTTTTGCGCTGTTCAAAAGTGAGCCGCTGTAAGAGCGGAACCATAGGCAGCCGTTACCTAAATAACGGATATGCCCCCCTCAATCCCCCGCATTGGCATACAAATAATCCGTCGCCAACGAAGCCAACGTCCTAACCCCAACCACCAGCGCCGACTCATCCACAAAGAACCCCGGATTATGATTGGGCGCCGCCTTACTCATATCCTGATCCCTCGGCGTCACCCCCAAAAAGACAAACAACCCCGGTGCCTCCTTGGCATAAAACGAGAAGTCCTCAGCGCCACCTACCAGCGGGGCGTTGACCACATCACCCTTCGCCGCCCAACGCAAACTCGGCAGCATCTTCTCGGTCAACGCCGGGTTATTGATGGTCGGATCATACTTCTCAATAATCGTAACCTCAGCCTTCGCCCCACCACTCTCGGCGATTTTCTCGACGGTCTGCCGCACATCCGCATGCAGCTTCTGGCGAATGCCATAGTCGTAAGAGCGAATGGTCCCACTCATATCCACCGACTCAGGAATGATGTTGTACCGCGTCCCCCCGTTGATGGTGCCAATACTCACCACCGCCGGAAACGAAGAAATGTCGGTACGCCGACTCACCACCGTCTGCAACCCAACGATGGCCTGCGCCCCCACGGTAATCGGATCAATCCCGTCCCACGGCCGCCCCGCATGGGTCTGCTTGCCCAGGATCTTGATCCGCAGGTCATCCGAACTCGCCAGGGTAGGCCCCGGCCGATACGCGATCTGCCCCGCAGGCACACCCGCCCAGACGTGCAGCCCAAATACCGCATCCGGCTTGGGCGATTTCATCACCCCCTCCTGCACCATCATCTTCGCGCCCCAGGTGTTCTTGCCATCGGGGATAAAGTCGCTCGGGCCTTCTTCAGCCGGCTGGAAATAAAACACCACGGTACCCGGCAGACGATCACGCATGCCGGTCAGGATTTTCGCCGTGCTCAGCAGGATCGCCGTGTGGGCGTCGTGGCCACAGGCGTGCATCACGTCGACTTCTTTGTCGAGGTACACGCCCTTGGCCTTCGAGGCAAAGGGCAGGCCGGACACTTCTTTGACCGGCAGCGCGTCCATGTCAGCGCGCAAGGCGACGGTCGGGCCGGGCAGGGCGCCTTTGAGGATCGCGACGACACCCGTGCGAGCGACGCCGGTCTTGACCTCCAGCCCCATCTCCCGCAATTGCTTGGCCACCAGTTCTGCGGTGCGCTTT
Source organism: Pseudomonas sp. SED1 (assembly GCF_034044025.1). Lineage (NCBI taxonomy): Bacteria > Pseudomonadati > Pseudomonadota > Gammaproteobacteria > Pseudomonadales > Pseudomonadaceae > Pseudomonas > Pseudomonas sp. SED1. The sequence goes on along the minus strand of NZ_JAXCIS010000022.1, from coordinate 11,418 downwards.
TCGGTGTTGCCCAGTTCAGGATGGGCGTGGATGTCGCGCCGGGTCTCCAGCAAGGCCGGTTCCAGCACTTTCGCCTGGGCGGCGATTTCTTCGCGGGCACTGTCCTGGCCGCTGCTGGCGGCGATGACCGCGCTGCTGGCGACACCGCACAGCAGGCCGAGTACCCATTGATGTGTAAGACCGGTCAAACGCATAAGGACTCTCCATGATTATTGTTGTTGATCCTGACGTCGTCCGGGCAGCGCTTATTCTTTCTCCTGCACGCCTCCCGCCGCCGTCACCACTTGCACGCTCAAGCGCGGGGTGGCCAGGTCCAGCCCGGCTTCATCGAGGTGACGCTTGAGCGACAAGTTGAACGCCCGCGAAACCTCCCACTGCTTGATCGGCGCGGTCTTGAAGCGGGCGCGAAGAATCGCACTGCCGGACTCGAAACTTTCTACACCCTGAATCTCCAGCGGCGACCAGATATTGCGCCGCTGCAACGGGTCGTTGCGCATCTTCTGCCCGACGTCGCGCATCAGCTTGATGGCGTCGTCGATTTCCATGTTGTACGGAATCGCCACCCGGAAGATCGCGTAGCCGAATTCCCGGGAGTAGTTCTTGATGCTTTTGATCTCACTGAACGGGATCGTATGCACGATCCCGTCGATGTCCCGCAGGCGCACCGTACGGATGGTCAAGCCTTCGACCGTACCCAGGTGACCGCCGACATCCACATAGTCATCGATCGCCAAGGAGTCTTCGATAATGATGAACAGGCCGGTGATCAAATCCGCCACCAACGACTGTGCACCAAAACCGATGGCCAAACCGATCACACCGGCACCGGCCAGCAGTGGTGTGACGTTCATGCCCATGTTCGCCAGGGCGACGATGGCGGCAATGATGAAGATGGTCACGAACAGCACGTTGCGAATCAACGGCATCATCGTCTGCGCACGCGCATTGGCCAGGCCTTTGCGCGAGCGGGTGAGGGCGTGGTGGATGGCGGTGTCGCTGAGGATCCAGATCAGCCAGGCGAACAATAAAGTGCCGGTAAGACCGAACAGCTTGACGCTGATTTCATGGCCGTCGCCTTCGGTAAACCGGATCAGCGACAGCCCCCAGACCCGCAGGCCCAGTTCGATAAACACCAGCCACACCACCAGGTGGGCGAGGGTGTAGACGAAGCTTTTCAGGCGATCGGAGTACAGCGCATGGCGCTTGTGCCCACGCTGAGGCTTGAGTGAATGGCGGCGCACCAGGCCGTTGATCACCATGCACAGCACCAGCAACACCGTGCACAACAGTGATTGGCGCAGGGCGGTGCTGGTGTCGCCGGCGGAGACGAAAGTGGCGAACAGCGAGATGCCCACCAACAGCAACGCCGGCAGGTACCAGAACGTGCCGACGATTTCGATGGTGTCGCTCAGGGCGCGGCGGGTCAGGCGGCGGGACAGCGGCTGGTTGCGGATCAGGTGCGCAATGGGCCGACGGAAACGCAGGATGAACACGCCGGTGGACAGCGCGGCCATGACATTGGCGATGGTCGCGGCGACATGGGACAAATGCTGGCCCAGGCTCTCGGCCAGGCGCGGGTCGCTGACGGCTTCGCCAAAGGCGGCAAAGCTGCCGATCAGCCACAACGGGCGAAAGGCCTGGTGGCGCAGGATATACAAGGCGCGGTGGCGGTGCGGGCCATCCAGCACGGAAAACGCGACCACGCAGATCGCCGAGAAGCAGGTGCCCACTACCAGCGCGTAGGCCAGCACCATCGCCAGGGATTTGCCCAGGGACGAGGGCAGCGCGTAGCTCATGTAGACGGTGATTACCAACGCGATCAGCCACGGCCCGAGCTTGCGCAGGGCAAAGCGCAGCAGGTCCCAGGTCTTGGGGTGTTGCGGCAGTTCTTCGGTCAGGCCGAAGCGCTCGCGCACCCGGTGGCTGAGCCAGATCAGCACGGCGGCCAGCAGGCTCCAGAGCATCAGGATCATGGCGAACGCAAAGATGATCGGCAGCCATTCGCTGGCCGGCAGCATCAACGCAGTGAGTTCGTCCTTGGCCAGGTCAAACTCGTTGGACCAGCGATTGATCGGGCTGTCGGCGCCGGAGAACTGTTGCTCCAGACTGGACAGCGTGCCGCCGATCAAACCGAGTACACCCAATTCGGCGGCGGGCTGGGCTTTTTGTGTGGTTTCCCGGAGCTTTTTCAGGTCGCTCAGCAGCTTGGTGCGCTGCTGGTCGTTTTCCAGGGTCTTGATCACCTCGTCCAGGGACTGGCCCAACGGGACGTCGGCTTGCGGTTGGGTTTTGTTAGTGCTGCCCAGCAGTCCCGGCAGGCCCACGGCGTGGGCAGGCGCCATGGGCAGCAAAGTCAGCAGGCAGAAAAGCAGGCAACAGGGCAGGGCAAACAGACGGGCAAGCACGAGGCGGTCAACCTTAAAAACGACGAATTGGCCGAGTGTACGAGGCCGTCATGTGCAATGCGAGTGAGATTGTCATTCCGCGAGTTTGGCGAGGATCTTGTAAACCACGGTGCCGAGGATCAGCAGCATGCCGATCCACATGCCGAATACGCCGATGGCTTTGTCGCGAAAGTTGAAGCCTACGGCCAGGAGAATCATGCCGGTCAGGATCGGGATGAGCATGGAGTGGAAGGCGGACATGGTGATCATGGTGCGACGGCCTTGTCGGATGAGAATGGGTGCAAGTCTAGGCGGATTTCGCGAAATGCGAGTTGATCCGTGTCAGAAACGCCACAAACCCCGGTTAATTTCCAAAGCCAATGGCTTTTTTTCGATTGGCCACGGTCAACATCCCCAGGAAACTTAAACCCAGGAGCATTCATCCATGAGCACACCCAAGGCACTGTTGATTCTGCACGGCAAGCAAGCCCTCAACGAAGAGGTGCGGGCGGCAGTGCAGGGCAAGCGCGAGCAGGGTTGGGAGTTGGCCGTGCGGGTGACGTGGGAGGGCGGCGATGCCCAGCGGTTTGTCGATCAGGCCCTCGCCGATGGCTACACGCGGCTGATTGCCGGCGGCGGTGACGGTACGCTGCGGGATGTGGCCGAGGCCATGGCCCGGGCCAAGACTGAGGCCAGCCTGGTGCTGATGCCCCTCGGCACCGCCAACGATTTTGCCCGTGCCGCCGGTGTGCCGCTGGAGCCTGAGCAGGCGTTGGACCTGCTGGACGTGCCGGCCCGTGCCATCGACCTGGGCGAAGTGGGTGGGCAGATCTTCCTTAACATGGCCACCGGCGGATTTGGCAGCCAAGTCACCGCCAACACCTCCGAAGACCTGAAGAAGGTCCTCGGCGGCGCAGCGTATCTGTTTACCGGCCTGTCACGTTTCAGCGAGTTGCGTGCGGCCTACGGTGAATTGCAGGGCCCCGACTTCCACTGGCGCGGCGAGCTGCTGGCCTTGGGCATCGGCAATGGGCGCCAGGCCGGCGGCGGACATGTGCTGTGCCCCGATGCCCTGGCCGATGATGGTTTGCTGGATATCAGCATTCTGCCGGCGCCTCAGGAAGTGGTCGGCACCCTGCGTAGCCTGATGACGGACGGCTGGGGCCTGGACAACATGTTTGTGCGGGCGCGTTTGCCGTGGGTCGAAATCAAGGTGGCCGAAGGGCTGGCGATCAATCTGGACGGCGAGCCGCTCCAGGGTGATGACTTGCACTTTTCGGCCTTGCCCGAGGCGCTACGGGTGCATTTGCCGGCGGATTCGCCGTTGCTGACTAATCGTCCAGACTGATGATCTGTTCGCGCACCGCGAACAACACCAGGCCCGCCACATCGAAAATCTGCAAGCGCTTCATGATTTGCGAGCGGTGGGCTTCTACGGTCTTGATGCTCAAGCCCAGGCCATTGGCGATTTCCCGGGTGGACTTGCCGCGCACGATCAAGCGCAGGATTTCCAGTTGGCGCGCGGTCAGGTTGTGGCTGTGGGGCGGTGGATTGGCCTGGGCCTGATTGCGGATCAGCGCCTGGTTGATCACCGTGTGGGCGATGGCCGGGCTCAGGTAGCGTTCGTTGTTGCGCAAGGCCAGCAGCGCGTGCTCCAGCTCATTGGCGGTGGTGTCCTTGAGCAGGTAGCCATGGGCGCCGGACTCCAGGGCGCACATGATCAGTTCCGGGTCGGTGTGCATCGAGAGGATCAGCACTTTGCTCTTCGGATAGGCCTGCCTGAGGTCCTTCAAGGCATCGAGCCCGCCGGTGTGCTTCATCGACAGGTCAAGCAGCACGATATCGGGTTGCAGCGCGTCGAATCGCTCCAGCAACTGGGCGCCGTCGCTCGCTTCGCCGATCACCGCGTAGCCGGGAATATCCATGACCAGCGCACGCACGCCGGCCCTGATCAGGGAGTGGTCATCCACCAGGAGTAAATTGCACGTCACTCTAGAACCTTATGGGGGTTGGCCCGTTCGAGGGCGCGGGGCGCCCAGGGGAAAAGCGCTTCGATCCGTGTGCCAAAGCCTGGCTGGCTATTGACGGACAATGTGCCGCCCAGTTGATCAATCCGCTCGGACATCCCGGCCATGCCCCGCTGGCCTTCCTGGGCGGGGTTGATGGCGGGCGAGAAGCCCAGGCCGTCATCACTGATAAACAGTGAAAGGCCTTCGGGCAGGCGTTGCAGGCGTACCAGCAGGTTGCGTGCCTGGGCATGGCGCAGCATGTTGGTGACGGCTTCCTGGGTAATGCGAAAGGCAGCAACGGCCATTTCTTCCGGGATGCCGGTCAGCCGTTGATGGCATTCCAGGCTCCAGCTTACCTGGGTGTTTTCCAGAGTCTTGAGCAGGTGCGCCCGCAGGCTCGCCTCCAGCCCCAGGCTCGCCAACTGCCGGGGATTGAGGATGGCCGACACGTCCTGCACCTTGGCCAGTGTTTCGTTCAGGGTGTTGCACAGCACCGCACAATGCCCTTGCAGGTCTTCCGGCAGGCGGCGTTTGAGCCATTCACTTTGCAGCTTGGCGGCGGTCAGCAGTTGGCCGATATCGTCGTGAAGTTCGCGGCTCAGGCGATGCCGTTCGTTCTCTTGGACCTGTAACAGACGTTCGGCCAGTTCCTGGGGCTGGAACTTGATGGACTTGCGTGAGCGCCACTGTTGCAGGCCCACCACCAACAGGGTGGCCAGGTTCAATAGCAGCAAGGCCAGAGGCAGATCGGCCGAGCGTGCATAAGCCCACAGGCTGAGCAGGCACGCGCACAGGCATAGCGCGAGGGTCATCCTGCGTGCATTGCTTCGGGACACGGACCTTGCGATGAGTGACTTCAGGCTGGCGTACATAGGAGGCGCATTTCACGTTTATATGCATCATGAAGTTGAGTCACTTCGAGCGGGGCATGGTACCACCACTATTACCGTTGGTCGCCTTTCGCCGAGCTTGATGAGGCGTATTAATCATGGCAGCGCCCCGGGAGGGAGTCCCGGAGTTCAAAGAGTGGGGGGAGTTGTATCATTGAAGTTGTTTTGTATCGGTATTGTCGTTAGTGGCTTATTGATATTTTTCTGCTAACGACGACGTCATGCATGATTAGTTGTGGCTGTCGTTTTTGGATAAGTCAGCAATTTAATGCGACATTTTTGTCGAGTAAATGAGAAGAAAACTCAAATCGCGTAAGGCCTGTGATGCTGTTGTGTGTAGCCAAAATTGCTTTGCGGGATGTGTTGAACGACGGTGGCAATCAGCACGTTTTGTTCGGTTTCATCCAGGCTGAGTTTGCCGGTTTTTGCGTCGATCAACTCCAGTTGCCAGGCCAGCAATGTGAGGCACGCATTCAGCGCATCCAGCGCCTGGTCATGCAGTTGCAGTGGGCTGGCCGCATTGCTGATCAAGTACTGTACATGCCGGGAGAACTCGCCAATGGCCCGCAGGGCAAGGGCGTCGGATTTTTCGGCGAGCTTGATCAGGCTGCTTTTCATACAGTCGATCGCGTCGCTGTCGTTTCGGATCAAATGCAGGTGGCTCAAGCACTCCTGGGACTTGGCCAGCAGCATTTCCGCCTCCAGGAGAAACTCGGGAAGTGCAAGTTGCCACTCTGTGCCGTCGTTCATCATGCAAGTCTCCAAAACATACGGTCGGATAATGAGATGTCGCACTGGGTGAATGGCTTCAAAGTACTGCTGAAATATGACGAATATCTGTAGGTTGCTTCCGACTTTCCAGTAGGACTTTTATTTGATTGATCGCCGCGATCGTTTGAACCCCCCTGATTGCTCAAGGGCATCCGCACAACTTCTTTGGTTGCCAAGACGTAAGTCTTAGGACGACCCGTGGGCCGTGGGCTTGCGATAGCCAACAAAAGCCTGACTCCATTCATGCAATGAGAATGGCGTCACATTAATGGCTATTAGATATCGCGAATATCAGGTTGGTCCTGATTGTGGATAGGGGAATCCCTTATATAGGGGAACCTCGCGCTGACTTTGCGGTCACGCGACGGCGGTGATGGGTGTTGTGTGGAAGCTGGCTCAGTAAAGCATGATGTCAGTGTGACATCAATGAATTTGCATGGCATTTTAATGGGGGTCAAGGTCCGGCGTTTGCCGCCGATAACCTGCTTCAGTGACCAGCACTATCCATCCGCTAAACCCAGGAGTCTTTAATGGCCGGCATTCTCGACACGGTAGATCAACGCACACAATTGGTGGGTGAGAATCGCCTGGAGATCCTCATGTTTCGCCTGGCCGGGCGGCAGCTGTTCGCGATCAACGTGTTTAAGGTGCAGGAAGTGCTGCAACTGCCCAAGTTGACCCTGATGCCCCAGCGCCATCCGTTTGTCTGCGGCGTGGTCAACCTGCGTGGCCAGACGTTGCCGGTGATCGACCTGTCCCAAGCTATTGGCATGCGCCCGCTGATTCCGGGGCCCAACAGCACCATTATCGTCACCGAGTACAACCGTTCGGTGCAGGCATTCCTGGTGGGCGGTGTCGACCGCATCGTCAACATGAACTGGGAGGCGATCCTGCCACCCCCGGCGAGTGCCGGGCGCCAGCATTACCTGACGGCCATCAGCAAGGTCGATGACCAGTTGGTGGAAATCATCGACGTGGAAAAAGTCCTCGCCGAAATCGTGCCCTACAACGCCAAGGTTTCCCGCGAGAAACTCGAAGACCCGGTACTGGAGCGCGCCCGCGGCCGCGAAGTGCTGCTGGTGGATGACTCCAACGTCGCCCTCTCGCAACTGCGTGACACCCTCGGCCAACTGGGGGTGAAGATGCACATCGCCAGCGATGGCCTCAAGGCCCTGAACATGCTCAAGGGTTGGGCCGACAGCGGCCAGGTGATGACCGACAAGCTGTTGATGATCTTCACCGACGCCGAAATGCCCGAGATGGACGGCTACCGCCTGACCACCGAGATTCGCAACGACCCGCGCCTGCGTGGCCTGTACGTGGTGCTGCACACGTCGTTGTCCGGCAGCTTCAATGATTCGATGGTGAAGAAGGTCGGCTGCGACAACTTCCTCTCCAAGTTCCAGCCCGACAAGTTGGTGGACGTTGTGCGTCAGCGCCTGATGCTGGACGAAGTACCGGCTTGAGCTTAGGGTGACGGCTTTGCCCCTCAGGAATGCAGGCCCATGCTTCGTCTCAGCGCGTTGTACCGATACCCCTTGAAGTCCGGCAAGGGTGAAACCTTGCAGCAGATCAGCCTGGACAAGCTGGGGCTCGACGGGGATCGACGCTGGATGCTGGTGGACGAAGCCAGCGGGCGGTTCCTGACCCAGCGGGCCGTGGCCAAAATGAGCCAGCTGTCGGCGCTGTGGAACAGTGCCGGTGGCCTGACCTTGAGCGCCGAAGGCCAACCGGCCCTCGACGTGCCACTGCCCGGCAGCGATGCCGAGTTGCGCGGCGTGACCATCTGGCGCGACACCTTGCGCGTGCCCGACGCCGGTGATGAAGCGGGTGCCTGGGTCAGCGAGTTCATCGGCAAACCCACGCGCCTGGTGCAAGTGCCGCTGGCACGGGCACGTACGACCGAGGCCGGCTACGGCAATGACGATGACAAGGTCGCGTTTGCCGATGGTTTTCCGTTGCTGCTGATCGGCCAGGCGTCGCTGGATGACTTGTCCCAACGGGTCGGTCGGCCGATGGAAATGCTGCGTTTTCGTCCCAACCTGGTGATCGAGGGCAGCGAAGCGTTTGCTGAAGACGGTTGGAAGCGGGTACGGATTGGCGACGTGGAGTTTCGCGTGGTCAAGTCCTGCTCACGCTGCATCCTGACCACCATCGACCCGGCGAGCGGCGAACGCAGCGCCGACCGCGAACCGCTGGCCACCCTCAAGACCTACCGCGAGCGAGAGGGTGATGTGATGTTTGGGCAGAACCTGGTCAACGATGGTGTGGGTCGCCTGGAAGTCGGTATGCCGGTGACGATCCTGGAGTAAGCAGCGCTTAAATGAAAAATGCCCGTCTCTTGCGAGACGGGCATTTTTTATGGCCGGCGCAAAAATCAGCCGCGGTATTCGCACAGGTAAGCCGTGTCGACCGCTACCTTCAGCTGGAACTTGCTGTTGGCAGGCACGTTGAACTGGCTACCGGCTTCGAAGGTTTCCCAGTCTGTGCTGTCTGGCAGCTTGACGGTCAGCGCGCCCGACACCACGTGCATGATTTCACGCTGGGCGGTGCCGAATTCGTATTCACCCGGGGCCATGACGCCGATGGTCGCCGGACCTTCTGCAGTGCCGAAAGCGATCGACTTGACGGTACCGTCGAAGTACTCGTTGACTTTAAACATGGGCGAATCCTCGGAAAAGGGTCAAGAAAGGTCGGCCAGTATGCCTTCTACACGGGCAAAATCAACGGCAGCAGCCGTGCGGTATTGCGCGCATCTTCCAGCGCCCGGTGCTGCTGGCCATGGAACTGCATGCCGGCCAGTTGCAGCGCGCCGTTGAGCCCCAGCGGCTTTTCCAGGCGCCGGGCCTTGGCGAAGCGCTGCTTGAGGTTCACGTGGGGCGTTTGGCCCAGCACGCTGCTCAAGCCATGGCGCTGCCACTCCAGCTCCAGTTGCTGGCGGTCGTAATCGCCCCAACTCGCCCAGCCTTCCAGGCGCGCGTGGTGTTGACCGAGCCAGCGTTCGAACAGCGGCCACACCTCAATCAACGGTGCGGCAGCATCGATATTTGCCTGCGTGATGTGGGTCAACTGGCGGCAGAAGGACGTCAGCAACGGCCTGCGCAACGGCCGCACGAAACGCTGGAAATGGTCCAGCTCACGGCCCTGGCGGTTGACCAGGCTCACGCCGATTTCGATGATTTCCATCTCGGTCACGGGCCAGCCGCCTTCATCCGTTGTGGCTTCAAGATCAATAATCAGCCAATGAGGCATCGCAGGTTCCCGTACTCTTCCCGTCCTGATGGGGATAGAGCGTAGCCAAGCCTGCTAGTTCCGCCCAGCGGTTACTCGATCTCCAGCAAAATCTGACGGCTCCTGACCTGATCTCCTGCAACGGCCTGGATTCGCTTGACCACACCACTCATGCCGGCCTTGAGTGGGTGCTCCATTTTCATCGCTTCCAGCACCAGCAAAAGCTGGCCCTTGCTGACCAAGTCGCCTTCGCTGACCCGAACTTCAACAATCGCGCCATCCATCGGCGCCTTGACCATGCCGTTACTGGCCTCGGCCTGGCGGGTGGCAACGGTTTGGGTTCGGTTGGTGATGCATATGCCGGGCAGCCAAAGCTGTGTGCCCTGCAAGTGATAGGCGATGCGGCGGCGAATGCCGTTGACCACGGCTATGGCCCAGCGTCCGTCGATGCTGAGGTCGCGTATTTCGATGGCGTGCTGATCAATCTCGACTTGCAGGCAATTCTCCGCCAGCACACTGAGGCTGATTGCCCGTGGCTCATCCTGGTCGGCCAACTGATAACGCCATGGCACGCTGGCGTTGTTGCGCCAGCCGGATAGCGGCTGGGTGTGAGTGCTGGCGCTGTGTTGGTAAAACAGCGCGGCGGCCAGGGCCAGTTCGGCGTTGGTCGCGTGGGTTCGGGTGATGTCGCTGAAATGCTCGGCGATAAAGCCGGTGCTGAACTCGCCGGCGATGAAGTCTGGATGCTTGAGCAGGCTGGCCAGCAGGCGCTGGTTGGTGGATACGCCGAGCAGCACGCTGTCTTCCACGGCCCTGACCAGCTTGCGCCGAGCCTCTTCGCGGGTGGCGCCGTGGGCGATGACCTTGCCCAGCATCGGGTCGTAGAACGGGGTGATGCGCTGGCCTTCGAGCACGCCATGGTCGATGCGCACACCGGCCGCCGGTTCCCAGCGCAGCACATCGCCGGTTTGCGGCAGGAAGCCCTGGGCCGGGTCTTCGGCGTACAGGCGCACTTCCATGGCGTGGCCACTCAGGGTTACTTGGTCCTGACTCAGGGGCAAGGGCTGACCGGCGGCGATCTGCAGTTGCCAGGCGACGAGGTCGAGGCCGGTGATCAGTTCGGTGACGGGGTGTTCGACCTGGAGGCGAGTGTTCATTTCCAGGAAGTAGAAATTGCCGTTGCGGTCGAGGAGGAATTCGACGGTGCCGGCGCCGACGTAATTGACGGCGCGGGCGGCCTTCAGCGCGGCTTCGCCCATGGCTTGGCGCAGCTCAAGGGTCATGACGGGGCAGGGTGCTTCTTCGATGACTTTTTGATGGCGGCGCTGGATCGAGCAGTCGCGTTCGCCGAGGTAGATCAGGTTGCCGTGGGTGTCGCCGAACAGTTGGATTTCGACGTGGCGGGGGTCTATCAGGGCTTGTTCGAGGATCAGTTCGGCGCTGCCGAAGGCGTTTTGTGCTTCGGAGCGGGCGGTGCGCAGGTGTTCCAGCAGGGTGTCGGGGCTGTGCACCAGGCGCATGCCGCGACCGCCGCCGCCGGCGCTGGCCTTGATCATCAGCGGGTAGCCGATTTGGTCGGCTTGCTGTTGCAGGGTTGGGTCGTCCTGGTCGGGGCCTTGGTAGCCTTTGATGCAGGAGACGCCGGCGTTGAGCATGGCGACTTTTGAAAGGCGTTTGCTGCCCATCAATTCGATGGCTTCGGGGCTGGGGCCGATGAAGGTCAGGCCGGCGTTTGCGCAGGCTCGGGCGAAGTCGGGGTTTTCGGAGAGGAAGCCGTAGCCGGGGTGGATGGCGTCGGCTCCGGTGCGGTGGGCTGCGTTGAGGATGGCTTCGATGTTCAGGTAGGACTGGTTGACCGGGGCCGGGCCGATGTTGACGGCTTCGTCGGCCATCTGGACGTGCAGGGCGTTGGCGTCGGGGTCGCTGTAGATCGCCACGGTGCGGTAGCCCAGGGCTTGGGCGGTGCGCTGGATGCGGCAGGCGATTTCGCCACGGTTGGCGATCAGGATTTTGTTGAACATGAGTTGGTCCTTGGTCTGTCGGTCGAGTACATATCCATTCCTGCGATAACGGCCGCTATGGGTTCCGCTCTTACAGCGGGTCACTTTTGAAAAGCCGGAATGCCGGCCCAGT